>CBDUWI010000188.1:0-3110 GCA_965370885.1 uncultured bacterium
ACAACGTGCAAACTTAAAAACTTTAATGTTAGAAAAAGCTGCTCCGGGTGGAAAGATGATGACAACTTACGAAGTTGAAAACTATACGGGACTTGGAAAAGTAACTGGGTTTGAAATAAGTGAAAAGATGTTTAATCATACACAAGAACTTGGTGTGGAATACAAATATGGTGATGTGAATAAGATTGTTGATTTAGGTGATTTCAAAGAAGTTCACACCTCTTCTGGCGATATCTATAAAACTAAAGCTGTGATTATTGGAACAGGAACAATCCCAAGGGGTACAGACGCACCTGGAGAAACAAGATTAACAGGTAGAGGCGTTAGCTGGTGTGCAATTTGTGATGGAGCTTTCTTTAAGGATCTTGACATTATAGTTGTTGGTGGTGGAAATAGCGCTATTGAAGAAGCTACATATTTAACTAAAATAGTAAAACATATTACTGTAGTAAATATTTTAGAAACATTACAAGCGGATGCAAAAGCAGTTGATGAAGCTAAAGCAACTAATCAAATGGATTTCAAACTTGGTTATGAGATTGTTTCATATAATGGGGAACAACAATTAGAATCTGTAACTATTAGAAATGCAAGAACTATGGAAACACAAGAAATTAAAGCTGAAGGGGCATTTGTCTTTATTGGGCAAATTCCTGAAACTGATTTTATTAAAGATTTAGGAATACTTAATGAATATGGATATATCGAAGTTGACGTAAAAATGGCAACAAAGATTCCTGGCATTTATGGAATTGGTGATGTAATAGATAAAGAATTGCGTCAAATTATTACTGCAGCTAGTGATGGATCAATTGCTGGTGTTGAAGTATCGAAATACGTTGAAACTGTCAACAAAAATCTATCTTAGGAGCTAACGCTCCTTTTTTAGTATCTGTGGACTTTACAAGGTACAAATGGTATAATTAACTAACAAAATAAAAAGAGTGTGATACTATGAGTTTTGCATCAGATACTAAAAGCGAATTACTTTCTTTAAGCACCGATAAGTGCTGTATTTTAGCAGAATTATCAGCTCTTTTAAGATTGAATGGAAGTATAAATTTATCTAGTGACGGGTTAAGAATTGAATTTCAAACAACGAATATTCAAATTGCAAGAAAAGTAATCAAAAGCACAAAAGAACTTTATTTAACTGAAGTTGATATCATTACAAAAAAACAAATGAAACTAAAGAAAAACGATATTTATATTATAGTTATTAGAAATAAAGTTAACGAAATTATAAATGAACTCGGATTGATGAATTCCAATGAGAGCTTCTTTCATGGTATAGATGAAACTCTCATTATTAAAGACTGTTGTAAAAAAGCATATTTAAGAGGAGCTTTTTTAGCTTCTGGTTCAATAAATTCTCCTAGAAGTACCAGTTATCATCTAGAAATTCATTCGAGTGAAGAAGTTCATACCGAAGCTTTAAGGGATTTAATGAATTATTTTAATTTAAAGGCAAAGACTACAAAGAAAAAAAGAGGGTACATAGTTTATATTAAAGAATCGGAGAAAATATCAGATTTTTTAAGAGTGGTCGGTGCTATTAATGCTTTGTTTGATTTTGAGGATGAAAGAATAAAGAGAGACTTCGTTAATTCGATAACAAGAGTCATGAATATGGAAATTGCGAATCAAAATAAAACACTTGATGCTGCAAATAGACAATTAAGAAGTATTAGTGTATTAGAGAATATGGTTGATATTTCAAAATTGTCAAAAAGTATGAAAGAAGCAATTGAACTAAGAAAGAGTTTTCCTGAATCGTCACTTAATGAGTTGTCAGAGTTAAGCTTACAAGTTGTAAATAAAAGAATTTCGAAATCTGCGCTTAATCACAGATTCAGAAATATCAATGATCTTTCAGATCAAATATTGGAGGGCTTAAATGAGTAAAGCAATCGGAATTGATATTGTTGAATTCAAGCAAATGAAATCAAAGTTAAGTGAAAAATTTATTAACAGAATCCTTTCTAAAAATGAACAATCTAAATATAATTCAATTACAAATGAACAAAGAAAATTAGAATATATTTCTGGTAGATTTGCAGCAAAAGAAGCATACACAAAAGTGTATAAGAAGTTTGATGAACCTTTAGATTTTATTGATGTCGAAATTTTATCTGATGATTTTGGTGCTCCGTTTATAATTTCAAAATATCGTCCAGATGATAATATTATGATTAGTATCTCTCATTCAGAGAATTATGTAGTCGCTGTTTGTATTAAGGAATAAGAGACGATAAGTCATTCTTATTTCCTTTAATGTTTAAGACAAATCACTTGCATTATCAGTTGTTTTTTTATACAATAATTAAAGCTGAGGAGTGGTATTATGGCAAAAAGTAAGAAAGTAAATAAAAGTAAAAGAGAACTAGGAATAGTATTTTATTCTTTTATAGTATTTGGAGTTATGTTTTTAGCTCTTTCTATTATCTTAATTATATTTAATTCTGATTCATTAGATTATTCTGATTTTAAACATTTTGATGATTATTCAGAAGTATTAACCCAACCGGAATCGGAGTATTTAGTTTACTATTATACTGCGGAATGTGGTGCATGTAGATTTCTTAAAGACGATCTATTAGATTTTGCTGACGAAAATAGCTATGGTATGAAAATCTATTTTATTGATGCAATATTAGTAACTGGAGTGGATTACATTGGCTTTAATTATACAACACCGACGATGATGATGATTTCACAAGGTGCAGTAGTAAGTACAGCTGTAGGATCCACAGAAATTTTAAACACATTAGAAATTATTGAGAATGCAAGTTAATCATATTAAAATATTTTAGCCTGTCATAGGCTTTTTTATATTATTGGGAGGAATGAAAATGAAAATAAATGATAAGTTAGTTTTAGAGATTACAACGCTTTTAAAAATAACTAAAAAACAAGTTGAAACAGTATTAAATTTACTTAATGAAGGTAATACTGTACCATTTATTGCACGTTATCGAAAAGAACAAACTGGTGCGTTAGATGAAGAACAAATCAGAGATATCAATAAAGAATACGAGTACAAAGTAAACTTGTTTAAAAGAAAAGAAGATGTAATTCGCTTAATTGATGAAAAAGGGTTGTTAACTGAA
>CBDUWI010000189.1:0-3006 GCA_965370885.1 uncultured bacterium
TTGAAATACATTTATTATATATTGATAATAGAGATTTTTTACTTATGGTTTCATTAGATGATGAGTTCGATATTGATTCTCACCTAAATATTAAAAAACAAATGAGAAATCTATATAATTTAGATGTAATATTTATATATGAGAAATTATCAAAATACCAAAGACAGTCTTTGATTAAAAATAGAATCTCATTTGTAATTCCTAACAAACAAATGTATATTCATGAGTTAGCTTTATCAATTGAAGAGAGAGAAGATAGGATTAAAACATTTACTAATAAACTCTCTTTAAGTGCTCAGTATGTATTATTATATTTACTGGTTATGGAAAAGACATCTATTTCAACATTAAAATTACAGGTTGAATTAAAAATCAACAAAATGTATGTTTCTAGAACTATTAATGAATTATCTAATCATAATTTTATATCGATTTTTATTAAGGATGGCATTAGTAATATTAAATTAAGTGACTCTAAAGTGAATATATGGCATAAAGCAATAAAAGCTATGCAAAATCCAATTATGGGAACACTGTACATTGATATAAATTGCCCTAATTACTTATTAAGTGTTCTAACTAAATCTGGAGTTCACGAATTGTCTCAAATTAGTATGCTTCAAGACGCAGAGGAGATATACGCAGTTGAGAGTAAAAAATGGAAATTATTAAAAAATGAAATTAATGAAACTTATTCTGGAAATCCTGGTGCAATCAAAATAGAAATATGGAAATCAAAAATTCCGATGTATCAAAACAAAATCAACCCTTTAGCGTTATATTTCTCGTTAACTGGGCAAGTTGATGAAAGAATACTCAATGAATATAATTCTGTATTAAGTGAAGTTTTAGGAGGGAAAGTCAAGTGGTAAGAGGGTTAGAGTTATTCAAGAATTACTTTAAAGGATATCAAGATCAATATGTTCTAATTGGTGGTTCTGCTACCTATCTTAACTTGTCAGATCAAAACATAAGATTTAGAGGTACTAAAGAATATTATTTAAATCAATTTAAGAAAATTTTCACGTAATAATATAAAACTTCAATACTTTGACAAAGTATTGAAGTTTTATATTTTTCATAAAGTTTATTAAAATCCTAATGTAAATGTTGTTATAATACCTAAATTATCCTCTATAATTATTTCAAAACTATAATAGTCCACATTTTCACCAAATGTTATTTCAGGATAATACGAGTAATAAAAGGAATTCATAAAATCGGAGTATTCTTTAGATGATGTAATATCAACAGTTTCAATTAAAACATCTTCATCATACATTTTTATTACAACACTAACTAAATCTAGTTCACTTAGTCCAAAGGTTTTATTACTAACTTGAACTCCAAAATAGTCATCATCTTCATCAATATAAGTTGTTATATTTGGCTGAATCCTTTCTGAAAGCATCAAAGGAAAATCTAAGATAAACAAATCTTCACCTCTTGATCCAACTAAAGATTCTTCTAATATGCTTATTGCATACTCTTTATCCATATTTAAATCGATTATTCCTGAATAATTTAGTGTACTACTTATAACTTCAACCACTACAGAATCAGAATAATCATCAACATTAGTCGCAACTAGATATACAGTGCTTGAAGCTTGAATTTCATTTAGAGTAAAATTAATTCTAGTTCCCATTAAATCATTTTCTATATCGATTGAGTCATAAGAAAAACTACTATCAAAAACCCATTGATTATATTCTATGTAATCTTGAAATTCATCTTCTAAATCATTAAAGTTATTATTAAGTGAGTTCACATCAGATATTAGATCATTAATTCTATAACTTTGATTAGTATTTATTATTGTTAGATCATTAACTTTCCCAATTAGAACAAAACTAGTAATTAATAAAATAATCAATAGTATAAATTGAATAAATGCAAAAGGCTCAATTAAGTTTGAAGAATGTTTTTCTCCACCTAAAGCTTTGTTTATGTTCCTCTTGTATAAATATTTATAGACTACAATTATTAGAAATACTAATCCGATAACTGCTAAAAAACTTATTATCATTAATAATTCCATTTTGCATCCCTCCTAAAATCCGATAAATTCTTTAAATCTAATTTGGTAATTCCTTGTAACATATATTGTTATATTATTTCTCATATTTAATCTTAGTTTTGAATTTAACAATGGCTTAATTTCAACAATATGTGCTTTAATTACAATCTGAGATTTATTTACTCTTATTAAACCTTTTTCTTCAAAAATACCCTCAATTTCATAAAGTTTTTCTTTTATAATTAATTCTTTATCTATGGTGTGTAAAAAGATATCATGTCCAAAACTTTCTACCATTACTATTTTTGAATAGTGGATGATTTCATAAGAATCATTATGCTTACCTATAAGTGTATCTTGGATGAAACTGTCTTCTTTGAACGTAAGATCTGCATCATGTTTAATTTTGAAACCTGCAGATTCTAGTTTTTTTACATATAAATCGTAATTCTCTTTTTTACAGATTACTTTAATATCCACAGCTTCACCATCCTCAGTAGCATTATAGTATACTTTGCCTCAATAAAAAACGATATAATCACAAGTTGCATTTATAGCATCATAAGATGGCAAATTGGATTTGTATCTTTTTGGTTTTTACTTTCTTTCTAACAATTATAGGTCAAATATTATCTACAAAAGTGTTTGTTAAATTCGTATGTATTATCATTAGTCAGTTTATCACATTTTCGACTAAAAAAATAGAGTGTTTAATTCCTTTGCCCAACCAAGAAGTAGCATTTTGTGCTAGAAGCTCGCAACTTACTACACAATCGTATTTCACATTGAAAAATACTATTAACAATATAATTTCTTGAAATATATTGAGACAATTTTACTGCTTGTAGTTTACCCTTCTCAGTAAGTTCAAAATCCGCTCTTCCTTCATTTACACTTAAGATATCTGCAACTGATTCACCATGTCTAATCACAATCAATTTCATAGTGTATCCCTCTCAAGTTCATAACACTTAATTTGCTTCTTA
>CBDUWI010000190.1:0-2994 GCA_965370885.1 uncultured bacterium
AAAATAATTTCCTAAGACATCAATATTCATTGAATAATTATCTGTTAATAAATTCATTATTGGGATACTATCATATTCATCAAACAATTCGAAATTTGTTTCTATAATTTCACTTAATGGTGTTTGATCATTTATGTTAATGTCAATAAACTCAGGACCGATTATAACTGGGTTAATTTCATCCTTTACAATAACGGTCAACGTAAAATATGCAACATTTCCGCTTAAATCACTAACTGATAAATCAACATCATAATCACCTACTATTCCAATATTTGTAGAATAATTATCTATCACAATATTTATACTTTCACTTAAATCTCCATCTATTTCATCTACTGCACTAATATGATTACTAATTATTGCCGTAATGCTCTCGTTGTTTTCGTAGCTAGTAATATATGCTCCAACACCAGAAAATTCCGGAACATTTACATCAATTTCGGGAATAATGTATTCTTCATAACTAGTACTTATTAATCCTTCTTCTAATTGAAAATTTTCTAGACCATAATAATCAACAAACATATTCAATCTTGGTGCATTCAATTCGAAAAACAAGAACTCTTCATCAATGCTTGTTGTGAAAGTACAAATAATTATTTCACTATTAACATCACATGATTCAATATTCAAAGGAGCGCCCGATAAGTACGTTATAGTTCCATTAACTTCTATATTAATATCTACTTCTAACATGTCTGTTCCAGGGAAAGTAAGGGTATAATCTGTGTTTGCTTTAACAAAAATCAAATCATCAACTACCATATAATTATCGCCAAAAATTATATTTTCAATATCTAAATAATTTTTTCCTCCTGGTAAATAATTAGAATACTCTGTTGCAGTTATATTTTTTACTGTAATTAGACTTATCGTAAGCAAAAATAATAATAATATTCTTTTATTCATTTTATCACCTCAAATATATAATACTTACAAGACGTAATATTTGCTAAAAAAATAGAAACTATGCAGTTTCTATTTTATAATCATTTCATTATTATTCTTCTAGTAAAAAGGAAAAGTGTAAAATAGCACCTTTTTCTCCATAGTTTTGATCATTAAGATAATCCTCATAGTTAAATCCATTATGGATTTTGATATTTTCTTCTTTTAGATATTTATATACTCGATGAATTTCTGTTTTAATTTCATCATATTTAATTTCAAAACTAATGTACTTCCCTGCTGGTAGCTTTTTCGTTACAAGATTATCACTTACTGAAATAAGCTCATTTAACTGTACTAAAGCGTAATAATCAAACATTTTTGTTTCTGAAAAATCAGGAGGATAACACTCCAAACCAATATATTTTAAAGGCGTATGCTTCTTTTGGATATTTTCTAATTCATTACTGAAAAAGTTATCCCATAAAGCCGGAATATCGTCTACTCTGTTTTTTAAGTCAATTCCCCCTTCGTATTCTATGCCGGCAAAATATCTAACTTCATATTCTTTCACTATTTGCTTCATAAAATCTCCTCCTTGAATAATATCCGTATATTACTATTATACTTTTTTAATCAATAAAATTAAATGAAGAATATCATTTTATAAACCAGGTTTATCTATAAATTACAAAAAACCACTTATAAAAAGTGGTTTTAAATGTTTTAAATTAGCTCAATTTTTGGTTTAAAATCAACTTTTCTATATAAATATATACCAACAAATGCAATTAAAAAATTAGATGTTAACATCGCATACCAAATCCCACTATTTCCTAAATCAGTAAAAGTCCTGAAGAATAGTATTAACGGAACTCGTAAAATCCATAACCTTGTTACGGCAATAATAAATGAATATTTTGTATTCCCAGTACCATTAAAAGTCCCTAAGAAAGTTTGGAAAATTGCCATTAAAGGTAATCCTATCAATAAGAAAAACATATATTCCACAGCTAGATCAAGCGCATCAGGATTATCTGTAAAAAAGAATCCTGCGAAAAAAGCACGGTAATTCATAATAATTAATGATCCTAAAACCATTAAAGAAATTGATAAAAGCAACCCTTTCCTAAATGCCATTTTTGCTCTTTTAATATTTTGATTTCCTAAATTTTGCCCGATATAGGCACTTAATACTCCCCCAATTGCCATTACAGGATGTAAAATAATCATTGCTAATCTATTACCAACATTGAAAGCTGCTACTGTTTCAACTCCATAACTTAATATGACTGTGTTCATAACAATAAAACCAATTGCTGTAATTGCTTGTCCTAAAGATGCAGGAAGAGCTATTTTTATAATATCTTTTCCGATAACTCTATCTAATAATCTTATTCCTTTATTAATAGTTATTCCACTTTTTGAAAAATATAATTGATAAATTATTAAAGGAACAATTGCAAAGTTCGCAAATAATGTCGCATAAGCAGCTCCAGCTACTCCCATATTAAATACTTCAATTAAAATAGGTGATAATATTATATTTATGACTAAAGCTGTTACACCGAAAATTACAGGTGTTACTGTATCACCACTTGCTTGTCTAATTGCTGTATATGCAAAAAAGATAAAGAGAAACGGTAATTCAAATGCTCTAATTCTTAAGTATAAAACGCTATTTTCAAGCACATATCCTTCTGTTCCCATTATTCGCATAATAAATGGTGTGGCTATTAAAGAAAACACCATTAATATTAACCCTAAAAACAAAGATAATATAACTAAGTTAGTCGCATATTTTTTAGCAGAATCTAACATGTTTGCGCCCACGAATTGGGAAATTAATGCAGTACCTGCAACACCGAGTCCCATCCCTAAAGATAAGTAAGCAAATACGATTGGAAATGTAAGTGAAATACTAGACACGGCGTCAACACCATAGCCTTCAATTCTAGAAACAAAAAGCATATCAACTATGTCATGTAGCGTTTTAATTAGATTGCTTAGCATAATCGGAATAGCTAAAATAAATATTCCTTTTAATATACTTTTTTCTTTTAGAATTAAGTACTTTTTCTTGTCATCTTTAGTCATGATTTC
>CBDUWI010000191.1:0-2990 GCA_965370885.1 uncultured bacterium
AATGCGATAATACATTTTTCTTAGTAAATGGATCTACAAGTGGTGTCCAAAATATGATTTTAGCTGCTTGTAACCCGGGCGACAAAATAATTTTACCTAGGAATATTCATAAATCTGCGATTAATGGTCTTGTAATATCTGGGGCACATCCTGTATATATTCAACCATTTATTGATAAAAATATCGGAGTTTCGATGGGAAGTAGTTTCGAAGAAGTAAAGAATACGATTGATGAGAACTTAGATGCGAAAGCAATTTTACTTTTGAACCCAACCTATTTTGGATTTACTATGAAAATTAAAGAAATCATTGATTATGCCCATTCTTTTAATATTGCAGTACTCGTTGATGAGTCTCATGGTTCTCATTTTTATTTTGATAATGAGTTTCCAATAGGTTCAATGTCATTAAATGCTGATTTAGCAACTATTTCAGTTCATAAAACTGGTGGTTCTTTAACGCAAAGTTCAATGTTATTACATAATAATGGTTTAATTAAAAGAGAGAAAGTTAGATCAGTTATTAATTTAATGCAAACATCTAGCGCAAGTTATTTATTACTCGCTTCACTAGATATCGCTAGGTATAATTTAGCTAATAATAAAGATTTGTTTAAATCCATTATTCAACTTTCTAACTACGCTAGAGCTGAAATTAATAAAATTCCTAATCTTAAATGCATCACAAAAGAAGTATTAAATGGTGATGAAGTATATGATATGGATATTAGTAAATTAATAATTGATGTTTCGGAAATTGGCGTTACAGGTTTTGAATGTTACGACACTTTAAAGAAAGAATATGGAATTCAATTTGAAGTTGGTGAAACGAATATTGTTTTAGCTATTATAAGCGTTGGCGATGCTTTAGAAAGCATTAATACTTTGATTAATGCTTTAAGAGATTTTAGTGTAAAATATAAAAAACCTGATAAACTAGGTTACTCAAGTGTCAATATTTCAAAACCAATTGTTTTAATAACTCCAAGAGAAGCTTTCTTTAAAGAGAGTGAATGGATTAATATAGAAGATTCAGAAAATAAAATCGCTGGAGATCAAATAATGATATATCCTCCCGGTATTCCGTTAGTTGTACCTGGAGAATTAATAACTAAGAAAATTATCAAAGATTTTAAATTTTTAATGAAGTATGAAAACCAAGTTGTTGGACCGGTTTTTAATGGAGGAACAGTTAAAATTAAAGTATTGAAGGAGGGTATTTAGGATGGTAAAAGAAAAATTATATACAGAAAAATGGACTGATGATTGTTATTTTTCGATCGCATATACTAAACACCTGCATCATGAAGAATCGCCTTTTCAAGTAATAGATTTTTATGAATCAAAAACATTTGGGACATTTTTTACTTTAGATGGATTAATGATGGTTACGACAAAAGATGAATTTGTTTATCATGATATGATATCTCATATTCCTTTAGCTGTTAATCCTAACATTAAAAATGTTTTAATAATTGGTGGCGGCGATGGCGGTACAGCAAGAGAGATTTCTCGCTATAAATCAATTAAAAAGATTGACATGGTTGAAATAGATGAGAGAGTTGTAAGATTATCACAAAAGTATCTACCACAAACAGCTAATCAGCTTGAAAATGACCGTAGAATCAATTTATTCTTTGAGGATGGATTAGCTTTTGTAAATAATCAAAAAGATGGCACATACGATTTAATCCTTGTTGATTCAACTGATCCAATTGGTCCTGGCGAAGGATTATTTACTGAAGAGTTTTACAATAATTGTTATCGTGTTTTATCAGATGATGGTATTTTAATTAATCAACATGAATCTCCTTATTTTGAAAACTATAGAACAGAAATGAAAAGAGCTCATCGTAAAATTAAAAATACTTTTCCAATTGCAGAGGTTTATCAATTCTTTCAAACAACATATCCTTCAGGGCATTGGTTATTTGGTTTTGCATCTAAAAAGTTTCATCCAATTAAGGATCATAAAAAAGATGTTTGGGAAAAATTCAATTTAAAGACTAAATATTATAATTCAAATTTACATAAAGCTTCATTTATGCTACCAACATATGTAAAAGAGGAGCTGAATAATGATGAATAAATTGAATTTTATTAGCTGTGATAAAAACTATGAAGAAGCAGATATAGTTATTTTTGGTGTTCCTTTTGATTCCACAGTTTCTTTTCGACCCGGAGCACGATTTGCACCTAATGTTATTAGACTAGAATCAGATGGTATTGAAACTTATTCACCTTATTTAAATAAAGATATTGAAGATTTATCAATTACGGATATTGGTGATGTTGAAGTTATACCAGCAAATGTAAGTAAAACATTAGATAACATTTATGAACAAACAAAAGCAATTATTAACGATGATAAATTTCCTTTTATGATTGGTGGCGAACATTTAGTAACTTTGCCAGCAATTAAAGCTTTAAATGAAAAATATCCAGATCTTCACATTATTCATTTTGATGCTCATACTGATTTGAGAAATGAGTATTTAGGTGAAGAGTTATCCCATGCTACAGTTATGAGAAGAGTTCATGATTTAGTTGGTGATAATAAGATTTATCACTTCGGTATTAGATCGGGTTTAAAAGAAGAATTTATTTTCGCTAACGAGCATAATTTTATTGAAAAATATACTGTAGGTTCTGTAAAGGAAACAGCAAATAGATTAAAAGAATTTCCGATTTATATTACATTAGATTTAGATGTACTAGATCCCTCAATTCTAAGTGGAACAGGTACGCCAGAAGCTGGTGGACTTACTTTTAAAGAATTGCATTCAGCAATACTTTCACTAAAGGAATTAAATATCGTTGGTTGTGATATTGTTGAACTTGCTCCTACATTGGATCAATCAGGAACATCGACTGCTGTAGCTAATAAGTTAATTAGAGAAATGTTATTATTAATATAAAAAAAAGAGTTTTTACTCTTTTTTTTATCAATATTGTTTAAGAAAACTCCTTCTTCAAGTGTAATGAGATTAC
>CBDUWI010000192.1:0-2982 GCA_965370885.1 uncultured bacterium
GTTAGTATTAAACAACTATTAGAAGATAAACAAAAAAAGGAATACGCTGAATACAAAAAAACTGAAGAAAAAGCTAAAAAACAAACACTAGGTGATTTATTTGGAGATAAACTCAAAGATTTCAAATAGAAGGATTTGATAATATGTTAGCAACGGTCGCAATAGTTGGTAGACCAAATGTTGGGAAATCAACACTATTTAACAGAATCATCGGTAGTCGTTTATCAATTACCGATGATGAATCAGGAATTACTAGAGACCGCATTTACGGAAAAGGTGAATGGTTAACTAGACAATTTAATATTATTGACACAGGTGGTATCGATTTTAGCGATGCCCCTTTTATCCATGAAATTAAATCACAAACAGAAATAGCGATGCAAGAAGCAGATTTAATCATCCTTTTATGCGATATCAGAACTGGTGTTACTGAAGAAGATATGTTTATAGCTAAAATGTTATACAAAGCAAAAAAACCAGTTGTCGTTGCTTTAAATAAAGCAGATGATATCATCTTAACAGATACAATGTATGAATTTTATTCATTAGGGTTAGGAGATCCTATCCCTGTGAGTAGTAAACATGGTGTAGGTATCGGTGATTTACTTGATAAGATTATCGAAGATTTACCAGTTATCGATGATGTAATTTATGAAGAAAATAGAATAAAGCTTTGTTTAATTGGTAGACCAAATGTGGGTAAATCATCTTTAACAAATGCAATACTTGGCGAGCAAAGAGTTATCGTTTCAGAAATACCGGGAACGACAAGAGATTCTATTGATAGTTTATTTACATACGATGAACAAGACTACGTAGTAATTGATACCGCTGGTTTACGTAAAAGAGGAAAAGTTTACGAAAACGCTGAAAAATACAGCGTTTTAAGAGCATTAAGTGCTATTGATCGCAGTGATATTTGTTTAATCTTAATTGATGCGGAAACAGGTATTCGCGAACAAGATAAAAAAATAGCAGGTTACGCAGTTGATGCCGGAAAATCAGTTGCTATTATTGTTAATAAATGGGATGTAGTAGATAAAGATTCAAGAACAATGAATACATGGGAAAAAGAAATAAGAGCTCATTTTCAGTTTATAACATACGCACCAATAATATTTTTATCAGCACTAACAAAACAAAGAATAAAAACAATCTTCCCTGAAATTCAAAAAGTATTTGAAAACTTTAGTCGTAGAGTACAAACAAGCGTATTAAACGATGTTATCGTCGATGCGATGTACGTAAACCCTCCAAAAAAACATAACGGACAAGTGTTAAAAGCATATTACGTTACACAAGTGACATCAAAACCACCAACATTTATTTTATTTGTTAATGACGAAAAATGTCTTCACTTCAGTTATGAACGTTACTTAAAAAATCGTTTACGCGAAAGTTTTAATTTTTCGGGAACACCAATAAAATTAATATTAAGAAAGCGTGATTAAAATGAATGTTACTGTAATAGGTGGAGGTTCATGGGGACTTGCATTATCAAAAGTTTTAAGTGATAATTCACACAATGTCTTAGTTTACGATATAAACGAAAGAATTGTTTCAAAAATTAATAAACTTCATATTTGTTTACAATTGAATGAAAATATACCTAAAGATATTAAAGCAACCACAGATTTAAAAGAAGCAGTTAATCATTCAAATGTAATCCTTTTTGTTGTTCCGACAAAAGTATTAAGAACAGCAATAGCAAGTACAATTACTCATTTAACTGAACCAAAACTATTTATTAATGCCGCAAAAGGTATTGAACCAGAAACTTTCTTACGTATTTCGGAAATATTTTCCGAAATGATTCCTAAAGAGTTTTTAAAAGGTTTTGTTTCATTAAGTGGACCAAGTCATGCTGAAGAAGTAATTAAAGGATTGATAACAGTAATTACTTCATCAAGTGAAATCGAAGAAGACGCTCTAACTGTTCAAAAATTGTTTCATAATAATGAATATTTTAGAGTATATAGTTCAACTGATTTAAAAGGAGCAGAAATTGGTGGAGCACTTAAAAATATTTTCGCATTAGCTTCAGGGTTAATTGCCGGAAAAGGATTAGGTGATAATGCAAGAGCTGCTTTAATCACAAGAGGACTAGTAGAAATGAAGAAATTTTATGAAATTTATGGTGCAGACACTAAAAGTTTGATGGGATTAACTGGAGTTGGCGATTTAATTGTAACTTGTACAAGTGAGCATTCTCGTAACTATCAAGCCGGATATAAAATAGGGTTTGGTAAAGATTTCGAAGAGACTTTAAAATCAATGACAATGGTTGTCGAAGGAATTAGAACTTGCGAAGCAGCTTATAAATTCGCAAAAGAAAAAAATCTAGATACGCCTATAATTAGCGCTATTTACGAAGTTTTATTCAACAAAATGGATCCTGATGAAGCAAATAAAATGTTGCTTGGTAGAAGTTCAAAAGCGGAATAAAAATAAAATTCTTCTAATAAATTTTTTGAAAATAGGCGAATGATTAGTAATATAGCCAAGTAAAGAATTTGCTGTAATATTTATTCATAAATTAATAAAATTATAAGAAATGCTAAAAAGTCTTGCAATAAAGCCATAAAGTTGATATAATTGAGATAGTAAAAATTTAAAAGGAGGTAATGAGATGAATAAAACAGAATTAGTTTCAAGAATTGCTGAAGTATCTGGATTAACTAAAAAGGATTCAGAAATCGCTTTAAATTCAACACTTGCTGCTATTCAAGAATCTTTAGTTGCTGGGGAAAAAGTTGTGTTAACAGGATTTGGTACGTTTGAAGTCAGAGATCGTAAAGCTAGAGTTGGACATAATCCAAGAACAAATGAAAAAATTAATATTCCTGCACAAAAATCACCTGCATTCAAGGCTGGTAAAGTTTTAAAAGACGCAGTTAGATAATATTTAATCAAAAATAAAAAAAATGCCATGGAAAAGTGTGGTATTTTTTTTGTTTTTATGGTATTTTTTTTATGTATATT
>CBDUWI010000193.1:0-2974 GCA_965370885.1 uncultured bacterium
TCACCATCAGTGTACTGTGATAACTCCACTCAATTTAACCATCTAAACATACGAAAAAAATGGTTAATTTACAACTTGTATCATAAGGTGAATAATCTTAATGTTATTATTAACATCAAATTATTACATGGCAACTGCTCTGAACTATAGATTCTTCATACCGTTAAACGTATCATAGTCTGGGATAGTGTAACACCGTCCTTCTATTAATACATAGGTTTGGATTACTTGCCTCGGTCAAAAACTGAGCATATACTTAGATTGAACAATAGCAAGGTTTATCGCAACACTTCGACGTACTATCAAAAGACGGGTTATAATCATCAGCACGAAGTATCTTTATCATTCCACAATTATTACATTCACACTCCACTAAGACATCACTATCTATCAATTCGTTTATTTGTTTCATATTCATTATACAAGACCTCCTAAATATATCCTAAATAAATTAACCACGAAGGATAACCATGTCTACAAATACCATCAGGTTCAACACTACATCCATCTGTTGCCTGCACTATACTATCTATCATCCATTCCTGTAATTGTTCATCACTTGGCTCTTCAACTGTTGGTTCTGGAAAGGTCATTCATATCACTTACATAGTATTCATCCAATTTTCGTAATCTCTAGCATCTACAACATCTGGTATATCTTCAAATGGAGTAGATGAAATAGCTTCTACAACTCCAGCAGTTGTATGACTAAAACTTAGATGACCAGTTCTATTAGGTATATCATATGAAGGAACTTTAAATGTACCTATAACACTCTGTGCTTCATCACCTAATGCTGTTACCACACAAAGTTTTGGTGTTATATCCCATCCTGCTCTATTAATAAGTTCTTCATCTTTATGTTCAAATTTTGTTACAAGGAATACCATATGAGTTCCTTCATCTCTAACTGTTACTAATTTGCTATGTACCATTTATATCATCTCATTTTAGTAGTTATCTTAACATAAGAATGTTTATCTTTACCATCCTTCTTCAATAATTGTCTCAACAGATTTTTTAGGTGTCTTACATTTCTTCGAAATTACTAACTCTACTTCATCAACTGTCATCTTGCGACCTAACTCTTTTTCGTAGCCTCTCTTAAGTATTGCTCCAAGTGATGATACCATTTATATCACCTTTATTATTCACTTAATTTTTCAACTTTTAATACACATTCGTGTGGTATATATCCAGCAAAATATTGTGAAATACCAATATAATACTGATTATCTATTTCAAGATGAGCAATACTTTGATATGTTAACCATTCACTTTCTCTATCACCAACTACTATCCTAATGTTTCCAAAATCATCCATTTGAAAACCTTTATTTTCAGTTTCTTTACATGGTATACATCTTCTACTTAATATATCACTACCACATACTGAACACTTATCTACAGGTTCAACATGTAAATTTCCACATTCAAAACATACATATCTTCCTCTATTTTCATCTTCCATTAAAAATCACTCCTCTATACCAAACATTTTTACAAGTTCAGTAATAAATTTAGGTTCACATTCTATCAATCCACCATCACCAACCCACATCGCAATTGCATCATATTTTGGATACAAACCAACATCTCTTTTTATTTGTTCAATTATCCCCATACTCAAACTATGTTCATGATGTTCCAATTTAACAATTCTGAATATATCATCAACACTGAACATACCTCTATCAATTTTCAATTTTTTCATCGCTTTATCCCATAAAACTTGATTATCCATTTATATCACCTTTATATTCATAAATTTAACATCCTTTAAATCCTGGCATATCGTTCGTTACTATATTAGCTTTTCCTTTTATTCCAGATCGCCGTATATGAAGCACTGAAGCATTCGAATATCCAAGCCATCCACTATGAAACGTAATTACACCAGACTTAATATCAATTTCACCATAAATAGCCCACTGAAATCCAACAAGATAAACCTTTCCTTTTTCAGTACATACAACTGACTCAAGATTTGCGCTTGACTCAGGCTCCATCTTGTAAAAAGCACTTGCTACATCCACTATTAACGCCATATCAATTACCTATCAATATACGAACACTATATTGTTTACAATTCTTATTGTCACATATCGCAACCTGTCCATACCTTATCATAGGCTTACCACATTCTTTACATACCACTTTATTCATCTCCTGCAATGGTCAAGTCTCATCATCAATCCAAGCTTATTAATAGCATTTTCTACCTGTTGATATGTATAATTCAACCTGCCTCTATACTTTAATATTTTCTTAGCAATTCTCTTATTCATATATTATTTATCTCCTGCAGTAACTATTTGATTATCTACATATGGTAATGTACAAGGTGAGACTCGAACCTACCAGTACGCCCGGTTACATAATATGTAACTGTTATCCTTCAATTGGTGCTTGTTCTTTAGACTCACTTAATGCTTTCACTAAATTCTCACATGAATATCTATCACGTGCAATCTGATCCAATAACATATCATCAGTACCATACATTGATGCCATGATATCATATGCAGCATTCAAATTGTCAATAGCTTTATTAACATTACTTATTGATTCATTAATATCTTCATTTACCATATTATTCACTTCCTAATTTAACTTTTCAAACCTGGGTTCATCCATTTGATTAGTTTTAAATTTTTCTATATAACCACATATAGATCTGTTCTTTAATGAACCAAATAGTTGTACACAACCACATTTAGATTCACATGTTTCATTATGACCTCTAGCCCCTTCTAAACATGTAATCAAATCTATAAGCACACCTATTTCTTCATATCTTTCTCCAATCACATAATGTCCATCTAATGTTTTATCCATAATACTTCACTCCTTTGATATATTATTATTTTTTCACTCCGTACATTCTTTATTATATTCTTCACGTTTTTTATTATCAGATTTACCAACTTTACACTCACTTAATGGATGTAACGTATAATATATAATACCACAT
>CBDUWI010000194.1:0-2922 GCA_965370885.1 uncultured bacterium
TTGCGTCACAATTTAAAAAAGTAGATGCATTAAATAATCTCGCTCCATCTAAGTGGATTTTAAGTTGATACTTTTTAGCTAAGTTATAAACGCTTTCCATATAAGCTAACGGTAATACTTTTCCACTACCATGAGCGTTTTCTAGACAGATTAAACTAGTATCAGGGTAATGAACATCTTCACCTCTGATGCCTTTTTCAATTAAATCTAGGGGCATCGTTCCTTGCTTTTCTTGAATTAAATGATAACTTACTGAACTTATTACAGCAGCAGCTCCTACTTCATAGTTCTTAATATGAGATGATGCACCTAAAATAATTTCATCCCCTCTTGAAGTTTGTCCATATATTGATAATTGATTTCCCATCGTCCCACTAGTGACAAATAAAGCTGCTTCTTTTCCCGTCATTTTCGCGGCTAAAACTTCTAATTCTTTAATCGTAGGATCGTCTTCATAAACATCATCACCCACGATAGCATTTGCCATAGCAGTACGCATCTCTTTTGTTGGTTTTGTTACTGTATCACTTCTAAAATCAATCATAAAGTCACCTCTTTATCTTTAATTACTTTTTCAATATTTTTAATTGCTAAATTCACGTTTTTTTTGTCTTCTTAGTGAATCTATATCTTATTATCTTAATAATCTCTCTATATAGTAATAATCCATTATAAACACGAGTTTTTAAGTCAAAAAAATCGACACCAAAAGCCCTTTCTAGTAGACAAAATAATTCGTTATCACGAAAATACTCTTTATAAGTCGATAAAATGCCTGATTTATTTCTAATTATTCCTTCACTAACACCTAAAACATCAAGCATACCATAAGTTAAACCATGAAGACCTGCAAGCATCTTGTCAGGGTAACCAAATAGGTATCCATTTACTGATTTATTTACTTCTTCTACCCAATCAATAGTTTCTCGGTTAACATAAACCACTATTTTGACACTAAAATCAGTTTTGTAGTCAATTTCATAACACAACTCTCTAAATTCTTCTGCTTTAAAATTGTCATTATATAGCAAAACCATGTCTACAATTCCAATATGTCCTCTAATATATTTTAAAGGGTCTGTATAATTTTTTATCATCTCTTCTTTTGAATCATAATTCAATGAAACATAAATTCCATCAACATATTGATTGTCTTTATAACTTTCAAATCCATCTTTCAATGCAATAATTATATCTATGTCACTAAATTCATTTTGTTCGTTTCTAGCATAGCTTCCAATTAGATAAACGAAGTCGACTTTCGACTTATCTATTTTATCAATAATTTTTGTTATTAGATCTAACATGCAATCACGCTTTCGATTTTGTATTTCTATTTATTATTATATCATTCAATACCCATTTTGAAAAAAGAAAGTTGGCAAATGCCAACTTTCTAAGCAGTTAATTCTAAGAACATCTCAATTTCTTTAACAATTACATCTAAACTACTTTTCCAAAAATCTTTACTAGATATATCTAAACCAACTAATGATGCCACATCTTCAACAGTCATTTGGCCAGTTTTTCTTAGTAATAAGTTGATATCTTTAACAAATGGAGTACCTTGTTTTATAAATTCTGCATAAATTCCTTTAGCGAATAATAAGCCAAATGCATATGGAAAATTATAAAAAGATAAACTTCCACGGTAGTAATGTGATTTATTTAACCAAGCGTATGGCATTAAGAAGTTTTCATCTAAAGAGTCACCATATGCTTCTTTTTGGGCTTTAATCATCATTTCATTTAACATTCTTGTATTTAATGGCGTTGTTTTTCTTTTATCAAAGACATCACTTTCAAAAATAAATCTTGATAATATATCGACAATCACTTGTGTTGAACCTTTTAATGATTGTTCTAAGATAAAGATTTTTTCTTCTTTATCAGCATCTTTTAACGCAGCGTTTTTAACAATAGTTTCACAAAATGTTGATGCAGTTTCAGCAACTGGCATTGTATAACTTGAGTTAAATACTCTTTCTGCAAATATTTGATCTCCGTGATAAGCATGCCCTAATTCGTGAGCTAATGTGATAACACTACTGAAAGATCCGCTAAAGTTTGTCATTATTCTACTTTGTTTTATTGGATGGATATTAGCGCAAAACGCTCCGCCTCTTTTACCTGGTCTCGGTGTAAAGTCTATCCATTCTTCAGCTTTTGCTCTTTTGGCAAGGTTTTCTAAACCAGGACTAAAAGTTCTAAAGTTTTCAAAAATATAGTCCATTGCTTCATCTATTGTAAATTCGCGTGTGCTTTTACCGATTGGCGCAAAGATATCATAATAAGGTAAGCCGTTTTTATGTCCTAATAGTTTAGCTTTTCTCTTTAAATATTTATGAAAGTGAGGTAAGTAATCTCTCATTGAAGATAGTAATGCATCAAGTGTGTTTTTTCCCATTCTTGAAGAATAAATAGCTTGATCTAGCGCTGAATCAAATCCTCTTAAAGCGCTTAGCTCATTGACTTCACCTTTAACACCGTTGATGGCATAAGCAACTGACTGGCTCACTTTAGGGTAAGCAGCCATTTCTGCTTCATATGCTTTTTTTCTGACTTCTTGTGATTTATCACTACTTAAGTTTCTTACTTCTGATAAAGTAATTTCTTTACCCTCATAATCAACTTTTAACATTGAAGTTAGTTCGCCTTGAAGTTGTCCCCATGATGATGAACCTGTTTGTTGCATTTTAGCGATAACCATTTCAACATCATCACTAAGCACGTATTTAGCGCCTTCAACTATTCTATTTAAGTAAAAAGATACTTCACTTAATAACTCATCACTAGCGATTAACGCTTCTAAATTCTCAACTTTTGGTAACCATTTTGAAAATTTAGTTGAAGGTAAAGTTGTTTTTGCTGCCATTTGTTGCATTTTATTCATATTTGGTATCTGGGTTGGCCATGATCTGA
>CBDUWI010000195.1:0-2900 GCA_965370885.1 uncultured bacterium
TTCTTCCAATGCTGACCTCCGTTACTTGAAAGACTGCCATGGTTACGTAATGATGACCTTACTCCAAAGAAAATTTCATCTTTTTACTTTACTGATCTCTCGTATTTATTTTTTTCATATTCATCATTATTTCCTTCTTGATAATATAAATAACTCATTAATGAATTTGAGTAGGAAGTATTATCATTCTTAACGAATACTTCTTCCATTCTTCCTTCTTCATCATAATCAATAAAGTAATAATATCCTGATTCCATTATGATTTTGATAAGTCTATTGTTAGCATCGTATACATATTCGGTTAATGCACACTCTGTTGGATTATCATCATCACAGTAGCCATTATTCATTACTTTATGTAATAAGCCATCATCATAATATTCATACTCTATTATCTCTTCGTTTGCATTTTGAATCGATTGCAGTAGCCCTGACACAACATCGTAATCATAGTTTGTAGATTCTCCAAATTCATTTGTCGTTTTTTCTTTAAATTGCCCTAATGTACCAGTATCAAATGTTGTACTAGTTGTAAAATAGTTAACTGTATCTCCATATATTTCTATTGTGCTACGACCGTTATCATCATATGTAGGAGTTACTCGCACATTATTATTCTCGTAGTATTCAGGCAAAAAATCCTCGTTAAGTGGAATCACAGTATTGTTATGAACAGTATTAATATTAATTGGCGTTGAAGATAATGGGTTACCATTATTATCTTCACTATGGTTAAGATATGTTACATCTGAAATACTTGTAACCACTTGTTCAATATTACCGGCTCCATTCAAGATATATTTAGTGCCTGAAAAAGCTTTTTCAATTGTCAATCCATCAAATACAACATAACCTAATCCAATATACTCTAGTTTAAGAACTATTGTATTTACTTCACTTGGAATATTAACTTCTGCAGACAGTTTTTGCCATCCTTCTATCTGTTGATCAAATGTAATATATATTGGATTCGCAACTTCGTTATCGCTTGAGTCTAGAAAACTTATTTCTGCTCTAAAATAACTTCTCTGATCAAAAGTGTTGCTGTTTCCGTCATCTGAATGTTGTTTATATGGAGTACCTAATGAATAACCCCAAAGATTTATTGTATATATATCTCCTTCGGTTGTTCCTAGAATTGAAGTTATATCCTTTTCAGCACTATGCGCAGAATACTCATTCCCATCAATTCTAATACCACTGTTACCTAAAATTTCAGTGTAAACATTTTCTGTATTGAAATTATAATCCGACTTATATGCACCATTTAATGTCCACCCTACTAGATTTGATTCAAATGAACTATTATCAATCAAATTTGTTCTAGAATTTCTAAAACCTTCTACTACTTGCATGGAATCAAAATATACTGCACCATGAGCAGCGTTCATAAGTTTAATTGTAATTTCCTTATTGTATGATGTTGAACCAAATGATAATTCAATATAATGCCATTCACCATCATTAGGAACACTTGTTGAGTTCCCGCCGTAATAACTAGCATCTTCAATTCTAAGATATGCATTATTGTTCAATCCATTATTCTTGATGTATCCTTGAAGTTTGAAAGTTCCATGATCAACAGTTATTACTTGTTCTAAGTGAGATTCCATAGAATTATCATAATAATATAGTTGAGCTGATTTATCTCCATATACGAATTCTGATGTAGTATATGTATGAGTTGCATACCCAGCTACTGAAGCCCCCCCCATATCATCAACGACAAAATCCCATTCATCAGTAGATGAACTACTTTCAAAACTACTGTTTAGAATTGGATCCAAAAAAGATATTTCAGGATCTGACTTATATATTAATTGGTGATTCAATCTATAATTTCTCAAGAAATAATAATATCCTTGGTAAGTGTAATCATATTCAGTATTAGAGAAAATATTTATGTATTTAAATGATTGTAGTAATCCATTATCATTCATAACTTGAACAGTATGCCCATAAACATCAAACATATAATAGACTTCTTCACCAAGATGATTAGTAATTGTTGTTTTTCGATATTCGTAATTATATGTAACATTGCCGAACTCTGTATTGTTATAATAACTTGTAATTGTATTCACTTTATCATTGGAATAATATGTATACTCTACCTTACTTGCATAAATTACTTGTTGAGAATCATCCAAATACGTAGTTTCAGCAGTTGTCAACTTATTATTTGAATCATACATGTAATACGAAGTATGTTCTGTTGTATATGTACCATCATCATTATAATCAGTTTCATATATAACTGCTTGTAGTTGCCTATTACCTGGGTAAGTTGTTATATCAAAAATGTATTCAGTTTTACTCAATAAGTTGTACGTTTCACTAGATGAAGTTTTAATGTATAATTCTGCCTTCTCAAGATAATCTTCAAGATCCTTATAATCGCCATCAGAATTCCCATCTATGTAAATCAAATCAATATAGTTTCCTGTTGAATCTGTAATTTTTTCTATTCTTGCTTTACTACCGCTCAGAGTTGTAATTATATTGAAATCAATATTCAATTCAGTATTACGTTTTTCATCTCTTATCTTATCTAAATAACCTAAGCTATTGAATTCATAATAGATTTGATCTAAGGTTACCAACATAGTTGGTCCAGGTTCTTCTCCATAACCATAATCTACATATGTTACAACTAACATGTTTCTGCTTCCATCCTCTGCTAAAAAACAATATGTATCAATCATATCGGAAAATCTTTCATCACATGTTTCATTGTTACCATCATACGGATCACTATCATATTCAATATAATAGACTTTTCCACCTGTTGCATCAATTGTATAAAACTGATTTGCATAATAATCATATTGTGCTTCAATGTTGTAATTTGTTAACCACCCTTGTCCATACCCATAGTCAGAATCTCTATCATGTAGATT
>CBDUWI010000196.1:0-2854 GCA_965370885.1 uncultured bacterium
AAATATAATAGTAGATTAGTTAGTAGTACTACAAGATATTATATAAGAGGAATTGTAATTGGATTCACGCCAGAACCAGATTCTGCTATGACTTATAAACTTACTTACATTTCTAAACCAGCCGAAATAACATCGTTAACTGATGTTATTGACCTTCAATATAATAAGTTTTATATCTTAAAATATTTCTTAAGATTTAGAGCGGCAGAGCCTTTGGGAAAACAAAATGGACAAATGTATTATGAACTTTTTATGAAATCAATTGCAGATATGAAAGTAGCTGCTGTAAATCGTGGTGGAGGAGTTAGGTCAATGGGAATAGATCATTATGCAAATATTTAATAGAAAATTATGGCAAAAGTAAAAAATACAGAGAAAATGCGAAGATTTGAAATCCCATTTTTCGAAGGAATAAATGCTTTAGTTTCTGATAATTTGGCAAAAAAAGAAGAATTTAGATATGTTAAAAATGCTAGATCTAGAACTATTGGAACTATAGAAAAAAGACAGGGGACTAGACGATTAGGAAATATTTTGGTTGCTACTGCAAACTATGGTTTATTTTTCTTTGAAAATGACGTAGCTGCTGTGACTGGGATATATAGAATAAGTACAGTTTCTAGTAACATAAAAATATATTATTTAAACAATTCAGCAGTTTGGACGGCATTAGCTGGGACTTATTCTGCAGCTAATTTTAGTAATGCTATTGCTGAATATTGTTCGTTTTTAGTGAACGGAACTGATAATAATATGTATATTAAAGGAACCGATGGAACTACTATAATAACTTCTGCAACAGCTGCGGGACATTTATATAACTCTCCAAAAGCAAAAAAAATAAATTATTACAAAGGAAGACTTTATTTGGCAGATTACACAAATGCTGGAGGAACTAGATACAGAAATGGAATCATGATGAGCTCTCCTACTTTAGGTCTTTTGTCTCTTGTTGATGGAGATCACGTTGCTGCTGATTGTGAAGCAGACGATTGGATAAAAGTAACAGATACAAAATATATTCGTTCAACTGATACTATCGATGTTTATAGAGGCGGTACGAAAATCGCTGATATAACTATCAAGGCTAAAACAGAAGATACTTTTCAAATAAATGCGATTACTTTTGTTGGCGCTTATACGACTCTTGATTCAGCAGATGAAATTTGGGTAGATGGTACTTATACTGGAGACAGATTATTTCGCTGGGCAGATTATCCAGATGGCGGGATTGATGTTAAACAATATGATACTTTTAAAATTTCTGGAGGACAAAACGATGGAATAAAGATGATGACAAATATCGGAGATGTTATGGTTATTTCTAATAGTTATAACATAGCAATTTGGAATGGTTCTTCTCTAAAAAATTTAGATAATGGAATTGGTTGTGTCAGTGATCGTGGATATGTAAAAGCATTCGATACATTATTTTTTCTAGGGTACAAAGGAATTTATCAGACTGTGAGTGGAATGCCAGAACTTATTTCTTCTAAAGTACAATCATATATCGATGGTGCTACAAAGGCAGGACTTGAAGCTGGAGCCATGGGAATTAAGGGAACAAGTATTTTTTGTTCCATAGGAGACATAACTCTTTACAATGCCGACGGCTCAGAAAATGAAACTTTAAGTGATGTTGTTTTGGAAAAGAATTTAAAAACTCAAAATTGGTATGTTCATACTGGTATAACTGCAACTCAGTTTAAAACTTATGTGTCTTCTTCTAGCGCAGATCGTTTAATTTATACAAGTACTGATTCTGGTTATCCACTTTTTGAATTTTTAGTTGGAACATTAGATGATGAAGTAACTAGTGATAATGAAATTTTATTTAGAGTAGACACTGGAAATACAACCTTGTCTAAAGAATTCGAAAAGTATTGTTATCCTCAGAAAATAATTATAGAAGTTGAGAGAGGTTCTAATATGACTTGTTTCATTAGCTTGGACAATGAATCTTTTTATGAGTTACAAGGTAAAGTTACAAAGGGTTGTAGTGTTATAAATGTTACTGGAAAAGATAGCGACAGGTCTAGCCCTCCTAAATGTAGAAAAATAAATATTTCTGTTAGAGATTATTCAAAACAGCTTTGTAAAATATCTAAAGCTGCAATAATTTACAAATTGACACTGGAAGAGGTTCAAGAAAATTTAACGTAAAGATTATGTCAAAATTGAAAAAAAATTGTTTAATGAAATAAATCAAAACCGTGAGCAAATTGACGAAACTTGACTTTACAACTTTAGAAAATCCGTACGATAGTAATTTAAATCGTGTTGACATGGGGGTTCTTAGTCCTGCTGGAACAGTTGACTTAGGTACTACTGGAGATTCTGATGACTATATCAATAGAGAATTGTCTGAAGAAGATTTTGACGAAAAGAAAGAAATTGAAGGACAGGATTTAGAAAATTTATGGATTAATACTTGGATTAAATCGAGATCGTATCTTCCAGGACAAAGAGGTTTTCTTATCGATGGTAGAAATGGATTTATTGAATGCGCTAATCTCAAAGTAAGAGGAGTTGGAGAAATCGGTGGTTGGAATATAGATGCGACAAGAATTTATTCTGATGACGATGGACTTATTTTAGATAGTTCTATTCCAAAAATAGAAAGTGGAAATTATGTTTCAGGTCCTGCTGGTTCTGGAGTTCATTTATCTCCTGATTTATTAGAAGTAGGAAATATAGCTTGTCGTGGATTGATTAGAACTTCAGTTTTTCAAAAAGATGTTATTTCAACTGTTGGTGGAAATCTAATGGTTTTAGGTGGAGATGTTTTAGACACTGATATGACAGCACTAGATGCTTCCACTTTAACAACAAAAGCAACAACAACTTTTTCAGT
>CBDUWI010000197.1:0-2840 GCA_965370885.1 uncultured bacterium
AATATTCGCTTATTCCAAGATACGAAATAATTGATGGCGTTGAAGTATATCATCCAAGATTTCTATTATTCCCCAAAAATATTTTCAGAAAGTATCTTGGGTTTTTGTTGTATTTAACTACTCGAACATTAATAAAAAAAATTAAAAAAGATTTCAACTTTGATCTGATTCATGCTCATTTTGCTGTACCTTCTGGAATAGCAGCTTCCCATATATCAAAATGTTTTAATACACCATTCATAATTACCGAACATTACAGCAAACTTCATGATGATTTTACTATAAATTCTAATATAAAGGAAAAATTAATTAATGTATATAATAAGAGCTCTTTAATAATAGCGGTTTCAGAAAAAATTAAAAGTGATTTAGTAAATGTAGGAATAAAAAAAGAAAGAATTAGAATTATCCCTAATGGTGTTGATTGTAATAGATTTCCGATAAGTTCTCCTTCAAAAGAGATGAACCCAACTAGATTGCTTTCTATAGGTGGTTTAATTGAAAGAAAGGGATTCATTTATTTAATTAAAGCTGTCAAAATACTAAATGAAAATAACATAAATGTTATTTTGACAATAATCGGTGAAGGTAAGCAAAGATCTAATTTAGAGAATTTGATAAAAAAATTAGCATTACAGGAAAAAGTAATTCTTGAAGGAAATGTTTTGAATGCACAGTTAAAAGATTACTTTGATAAAACGCATATCTTTGTTTTGCCGAGTTTATTCGAAAGTTTCAGTGTCGTAACTATTGAAGCATTATCAAGTGGAATTCCAGTTGTTGTTACAAAATGTGGTGGACCTGAATATTTTGTTACAGAAGAAAATGGGTTGGTTATTCAAAAAGGTAATGAAAATATTTTGGCTAGAAATATTAAAATATTAATAGATAGTTATCAGAAATATAATCATCAAAAAATTCGAAATGATTGCCAAACAAATTTCGATATAAAGAAAATAGCTAATGAAATATTTCTAACATACTTAGATATAATAAAATGAATATTACAAAAAAAAGATCGATAGTTTTTTTACTCTCACATTTTCCTGTTCAACGTTTTACTAAGAAGATTAATATTCTTAAAAAAAAATATAAAGTTACATTAATTTATTGGAATAGATCTGGAAAAAAAAAGAGTTCTTTTTATGGTTCCTTATTGATTGATAAAAAAGTTAAAACATTTTCATTTAATAAAAAAATTTCATTAAACAATAAAATGAAAAAATTAATATATTTTAATCTTTTCTTTTATAAAGTTATGTTACTTCTTATTAAAATTAAACCTGATATAATTCATGCTGCGAATATAGATATGCTATTTTTAGCAAAGTTTTATTCGATATTTAACAAGAAAGTAAAAATTATATATGAAATTGGAGACTTACCATCAATTATTTTTTCTGACAATAAAGGTTTAAAAAAAGTATTACAAAAGATTTTTTTACTATTAGAAAAGCAATTAACAAAAAAGATATCAAAAATTATTTTAACATCACCCTTTTTTTGGTTATACTACTATTCACACTTTATTGAAGAAACAAAATATATCTTTCTCCCCAACGCACCACTGAGTGGCATTTTTGAAAATTTTTCAAAGAAAAATAAATATGATTTTACGATAGGATTCATAGGTTTAATTCGCTATTGGAATCAATTAAAGTTTTTAATTGATACTGTCGATTCTATTAAATCAACAATTCAATTATTTTTTGCAGGAAATGGACCTGAATTACATAAATTATTAAATTATATTAAAAATAAACCTAATTGCAAATATTTTGGTGCCTTTAACTATGAAAAAGATGCAGCAAATTTATATTCGAAAATTGATTGCATATACTCAGTTTATGATAGTAACTTAGAAAATGTTAGAATAGCATTACCAAATCGACTTTACGATGCCATATTGACAAAATTACCAATAATATGTTCCCAAAATACAGAATTAGGAAAATTTGTTTCTAAACACAAAATTGGTTTTCAAATTGATATTGCGAAACCTAATGAATTTATTTCCATCATATCATCGATGATGAACAATCCTAAAGTTATTAGACATATTGAAAAAAAATGTGATACATTAAAATTAGAAATTGAACCTTCAAAATTATGTAAAAAATTATTATCTGTATATGAAATTGATGAAAATGAAAAATGTTAAAATCGGAATAATATTTGTATTTTATGCGTCTTACGAAGAAAATTATAAAAATATTATAATGAAAATGATTAACGATAGTGACAATACTATTGTATTTAATAACTTAAATTCTAATTGTTTCTTAGAAATCTTAAAGAATTGTGATATTTTAATACGACCAACTTTAGTCGATTCATTTGGTGTAACAGTTGCTGAAGCAATTTATTTAAATGTTCCGGTAATAGCAAGTGATGTATGTGAACGTCAAAATGGAACAATTTTATTTAAAACTGGTAGTGAAGAGGATTTAACAGATAAATTAGAATATGTTATTGAAAATTATAAACAAGTAAAAAGAGAAGTTATTACGAAGAAACCTATTTGTAATACTAATAAAATGATAGATGTTTATAAAAATATTTTAGTACGGAGTAAATAATGAAACAAATTATTCAATCATACAAAACAGGTAAAATGGAAGTAGTTGAGGTACCAGTTCCGGGATGCAGTGATAATGGTATTTTGATTCAAACAAAATCATCACTAGTCTCTGCTGGAACTGAAAAAATGATGATAGATCTTGCAAAGAAATCTCTTTTAGGAAAAGCAAAATCAAGACCGGATTTAGTTAAACAAGTTTTAGAGAAAATGAAAAAAGAAGGATTTCAATCAACTATCCAAAAAGTTATGACAAAATTAG
>CBDUWI010000198.1:0-2825 GCA_965370885.1 uncultured bacterium
ATAATATTACTAGAAAAATAAGAAATGATCCGTCTATACTTAAGAATATTCTTACTATGGAACCTTCTTCGTTTTCGAAGTTATGTAAAATTGGTAGTAAATCGTCTGGTAAGAATAAGGATTCTGACAAATTTGTAACTATGAACATTAGTGATAACGGTATATTTGCTGCTTCTGGAGATACTACTAAGGGTCGGATATTGATACTAGATGATGTTGTAAGTACGAGTGATATTAATAATGACAATAATTTTGATGTCACGAATGTTGGTGATGTTAGTATTATTGACGATGTCGTTAATGATCATAGTGAAGAAAATGATGTTAGCAGTTACCAGAAGGGACCTGATATTAACCAGAAGAGTCTACTTGCTACGGAGATTGCAGATAAAGGGTCTATTATTTTTAACAGCGAGTATTTTGAGCCTTTTGATAAACTTAAAGGTCTATCACCAATTACGATAGAAATAAGGATTGGTAAACCTGTTGTAATAAAACAGACTCCGTATAGTGGTATAAATGTATTTTTTGCTATCGCACCTAGAATTGATAAAGATGATACTTGAATTATAGTCATTAATGTATGACCCCTATATATGATAATATTGTTATGTAGGGTTGAATAGATGTACGAAATGTACGAAAATAGTTAAAGGAGATATTTAAATATGGGAATTAAAGACCAAATGGATTCTACGTTTGAAGTAGATCCAGAAAAGATAGATAATATGGCAAAGAACGATATTGCCAGTGGAGGTCAGTTACCTCTTCCAGGTGTAAGTGAACATGTAAATATAAAATACATCGGTTCACCAAGACTCGTAGAGAATGAGAAAATGGCAGGCGGAAAAGCGTTCGTTGCGAGATGTGTCATCTATGGCGAAGATGATGGGCTCCAATTCGATGTATTCCTGCCGTCGACGATATACAAAGGAATGCTTGCAGAACTGAAGAAGTTCAATGTAGAAGTAGACGACGACATGAAATGTATTGTTCATAGAGTATTTACTATCAGTGGTAAGCTGTGGGATACAGCACCAAAAGAGATGTGGAGAGATGATCCTCTTACTGGTAGACCAGTACCACCAAAGACGTACAATACAGCTCTCAGACCTGATCTTGAAGCAAGGGAAGGTATGACCCAGACACCTGTCGAAGGTAATCCTGGCGGAAGCACACCAGATCTTTTCAGCTTCTGATACCTGTACATTATATTAACTGATTTTGTACAGTACGTGTCGACACAAAAGTTATATTAGGAGGATATTTACATATTCTCCTGATACATTATTTAAGATTTAAGTGTTAGAAACATTGTGTGAAGGTATATATGAATATAGTACTTTAGGTGTTATTGTATACATGTCGATATAGGACGGTTTAATCCCCAACTATACTACCACTACAGTTTAGTTAATACCGATCTTATATCATGATATGATACCTTTTATAATACGTTGAGTATGTGAGTTAAAATCTCACCCTTCACAAAATAAACTAAGAGGTTCGTTTATGACATCAGTAAATAATAGAAAATCTATTACAATAGTTATTAATAGTGACGAATGTTTAGATATAGATTATGTATTTATAATAAAAAATATTGATGTTGATAAGATTACTGTAGATAAATTCGGTGTTGATTGTAGAAATGAAATAGAAGGTGCATGGGATAATGAATGTTCTGTTAAAAGTGTAGTAATTAAACTAACTGAAAAGATATCTACAATAACGCTAATGGCTAGTGCGAAAGCTATTGAAAAAGCTGTTGAACATTCTGGTCAGATTATTAAAAATATTATTGTGACTAGACCTCCGAAAGCGAAGAAGGTTAGATTAACAGATATCGAGTTATTTAATAGTTTATGATATCAAGTACTGGAGATGTGATACTAATGATAGAAGTGAGTAAGACGTCAGGACTTAATTTTATAAGTTCTGATAGTGTCCAACTAAGAAGTAAAAAAATAGGTGGACATAAAGATACAGTATGCTCAAATTGTGGTAGTAAGACTACGACTGGTGGTTGGTTTAAAACATATAATAAAGATAGAAGTTGGGATATAGAGAAATATCATTGTAATGCATGTCATTATTATTTCAATCTTAATACTGGAGAATTTTCAAAGATTCCTGAGGGTAGAAAAATAGGTGAACATAAAAATACTATATGTTCTGATTGTAATAGTAAGACTACAAGTGGTTACTGGTATAAAAAACGTGATAAAAACAGAAATTGGGATAAAGAATTGTATATATGTACTGCATGTTACCATAATTCTGCATATAGATCAGGAGAACTTAATCCTGATAGTAATGTATATAAAGGGATGATTGGTGTACATACTGTAGCAAAAGTATTGGGAGATAAAGATTGTACTATTATGAAACAAGGTTCGTCTTTTGATATATATAGTATACAGAGTCTTAAATATGGAAAGATTGAGGTAAAGACTACGACTTATAGTCCAGAATATGGACATTGGATGGCAGGTAGTATTAAATCAGGACTTTTTGATACCTTATTTATAATCTGTGTTGATAATAAGTTTGAAAATGTAATTAGAATCTATATTATTTCTAGAATAGAAGTAGGTAATGTAAAGACTATCGCTATTATTGAGAATCCTTCGAAATGCGGTTGGTATAAAGAATTTAGAATTGATGATATAGTACAATATCAAGAAGCGTTCAGAATTGTGAAGAATGAAAGTCAAATATCAGAAAATTATGTTAATAATAGTCAAGATTTTATGAGTACTAAAGAAAAAGGAGATATATGTGAAGAAATTGTTAAAATAGCTATAAATGCGAAAACAAGTATT
>CBDUWI010000199.1:0-2816 GCA_965370885.1 uncultured bacterium
CTGTTGGGTATATCAACCTAGAGGGTGTAAATAATTTAGTAAGAGTTGGGGACGAATTTGGTTCAGTTGAAGAATTGAAAGATTTAGTTATGTTGAATTATGAAGGCATGATAATAACTCTAGACGATATTGCAGACATAGCTATGGTTGAATCAAACGATAAAGAGTATTCTAAAGTTAATGGTGAATCTGCGATTACTTTAACAATCCAAAAGAGTAGTAATTTTGCTACAACGGATGTAACAAAAGAATTGATTGATACAATGGATTTATTAGCCGATTTAGAAGGGCTTGAATATACAGTTATATTAAATCAAGGTGAATATATTGAACAAGCAACTGGTAGTGTTACTGATAATTTACTAATTGGTGCTTTACTTGCAGTAGGAGTTCTATTTCTTTTCTTAAGAAGTTTTAGAGCAACATTTATTGTGGGAATAGCGATTCCAATCAGTTTATTGTTTGCAATTGTATTAATATATTTATCAGGGATTACTTTAAATATAGTTTCATTAGGTGGTCTAGCATTAGGTATTGGGATGTTAGTGGACAACTCGATTGTTGTAATGGAAAATATATTTAGATTAAAAAAAGAAGGATATTCAAATAAAGAAGCGGCAATAAAAGGAACAGCTCAAGTAGGTGGAGCAATTACCGCTTCAACATTAACTACAATAAGTGTATTTATTCCGATTATCTTCATTGAAGGATTTATTAAAGAAATCTTTATTCAAATGGCTATGACGATTACTTTCAGTTTAATAGCTTCATTAATGATAGCCTTAACTTTAGTACCAAGTGTTGCTTCTAAAGTCTTCAAGGAAGATGATAGTGATGTGCTTGAAAATAAAGGCTTAACAAAAATGAAAAATGTTTATGAAAAAATATTTAATTTTGCATTTAAATTCAAAGCAGTTATCTTACCTGCTGTACTAGTTTTATTTATTGGTTCTATACTGCTAGCTATGACAAATGGTTTTGAGTATTTCCCTGAATCAGATGAAGGGCAACTTTCGATTAGTATAAATAATCCGACTGATGATCCTTTAAGCTATGATGATTTTATTTTAGAACTCGATAGAATGGGAGATGATATTGGCGCGCTCGATAGTGTAGAAGCTGTTGGAATCACATTAGGTGGTGGGCAAATGATGTTCCTAGGTGTCACTGATGTTGATGGAGCAAGCGTGAATATTATTTTAAAAGATGATAGAGAATTATCTACCACAGAATTACTTGTTGTTTTAGATGATATATTAAAAGAAAGTTATCCTGATATTGAATATTCAATAACTGGTTCAATGCAAATGACTGAAGCATTTACTGGAAGTGGTGTTCAAATTCAATTATCCGGTTATGATTTAGATGTTCTTAGAGAAGAAGCTATTAAAATTACTGACTTACTTTATACAGTTGAAGGATTGAAAGAAATTGACAATGGTGTAGGTAAAGAAGTTGATGAAGTAAAAATAACAGTAAATAAAGAAGATGCAATAGCATACGGAATAACTACTGCGCAAGTAATGGGAGTAGTTAGTGGTACTTTGCAAGGCGAGACTGTTGTAACAACACTTTCAATGAACGGAGATTTAACTGATATTTATGTTTACGATCAAGATCCAGTTGATGATAAAGAATATACAATTGAAGAAATCGAAAACTTCTTTGTTGGGATGGATATGATGAATCCTACTACTCCAGTATTTTTATTCCAAGTTGCCGAAGTGGAAATTATTAAAGGATTCACAACTATTAACAGAGAAAGTGGATCAAGAGTTTTAACTATATCAGCAGATTTTGAAGATGGGTATAACGCAAGCTTAGTAAGTATTGACATTGAAGATGCTTTAGAAGATTATAATGTTCCTGAAGGTTATAAATATGAAATTCTTGGAGAAAATGAAGAAATAATGGAAGCATTTGAAATTCTAGGGTTAGCGATTTTACTAGGAATTGCATTAATATATATGATAATGGCATCTCAGTTCCAATCATTAACATATCCATTTATCATCATGTTTACAATACCTTTAGCATTCACAGGTGGGTTCCTAATTTTATTCTTTGCAGGAATGCCAGTAAGCGTAGTTTCATTTATAGGATTAATTGTGTTAACTGGAGTTGTGGTTAATAACGGAATTGTTTTAGTGGATTACACAAACCAATTAAGAGCAGACGGTTATAAGATAAAAGATGCATTACTAGAAGCAGGGCGTACTAGACTTAGACCGATTATCATGACTGCATTAACTACTATTTTGGCATTGTCAACAATGGCTTTAGGAATTGGCGAAGGTGCAGAAATGATGCAACCAATGGCAGTTACAGCTATTGGAGGATTAATATATGCTACTATCTTATCTTTAGTTGTTGTACCTTTGATGTATTACATTATAACTAAATTTCCTAAATTAGTTTTTGCTATCTTGAGCATGTTAGCAATCACAATTGCTACTGCAGCATCAGTATATTTCTTTAGCATTTATTGGACAATATATATTGGATCATTATTAGTTATTGGAATAATTGCACTTCTTATTTTTGTACCTAAAAAAGGGGATGTAGTGATTGAATAGAAAAGAAGAAATATTAGATGCAGTAATTTCAAAATTTCAAGCAGACGGATTTTCAGCAGATATTACTATGTCACAAATTGCTCTAAAAGTAGATATTGGTAAAAGTACTATATACGAGTATTTTAGTAATAAAGATGATGTATTTAAAGGTGCTCTTTTAAAGATTTCAAAAGATAGCATTGAAGAAATCATAAACATAAAAGGTATTGAATCTATGTTCTTTGAAGATGCTTTTAAAAC
>CBDUWI010000200.1:0-2793 GCA_965370885.1 uncultured bacterium
AGCGAATTGAAGAATGCAAACATTTTTCAAGAAGAAATTATCAACTTCGTACATAAGCTTGTAGACAATTGTAATAACATTTACTAGCTAGCTCTTGTTATTATATTTGTTTATGATAAGAGTAGCCAAAGGAACTAGATAGAATGATTAATTATGATTATACGACAAATGATATATCACTTCTCGAATATAGATTCACCAGCCTCTTTTAAAAATTAAATTAGTAAAGTTCTTTAGTAGTAAATTATAATTTAATTAGAAGAAGTAGTTGCTAAAAAATCATATCCTTTTCTCATTTGAGTTTAACTTACTTTCTTCTAATTCTGATAACGTTAATATGTAAAGGTCTCTAATTGCTTCTAACTCGTCAATGATCGCTTTCACTCTATTCATTATTATGTCTCCTTATTTAGCATTTAATATGGTCTTTGTTCCTTAAAGTTCCAATACCAGTAGTACAGGTTCAAATCCTGTCACCCCTGCCACTTGAAGGCTTTAGGTAAGACGTTTGTCTTACCTTTTTTTATGTTTTTTTAACATTTTATTAAAAAGACCGGTGGTATACCCTATAATTCATCGAAATGCTAGTAATTTTCTTCCATTGTTTTATTGTATTTTTCCATTAAATCTTTTAAGTTATATTGCAAATACATTTGTGTTGTATTTTTAAAAATAGTTTTTTAACTGTTCTTGTATCCTATATATATAATTATTAAATAGGCAATAGTTTTAGGCATCATTAATGCACCTAGTGCAGGAATAAACCCACTACCAAGAATAACAATCAAATAACATACGAAAGATACAATAATCCAAATTCCCATTTGTTTAAACATTTTAAATTCGTTTTGTTTTCCAACTTGAAGGAATAAAACTACAATGATGATTCCTATCATTGAGAAAGGGATATTTCGTAAGATACCATAGAATAAATCATTTCCATTTGATAACCATTCATTTTCAGGTAAAGCCAAAAATATGAAACGGATAAACATTAATGTAATTATTGAAAAATGAATTACCTTGTTTTTATTTTTAGTTAGTAATGTGTAATAAATATAAATGAGGTAGTAAAATATTGTCATTGTAATCCCAGTAATAAGTTTACCTATTCCAAGTGCCATTTGATAATCTTCAAGACCAGTTGTTAAGTGTGCGACAATACGTGGTATAAGATGAAAAGAGTCTCCAAAGCCTAGTAAAAATCCCATTATACCAAATAAGATTGTAGCTTTATGTTTCTTTGTAATTCCTTTTTGAACAATTAATAAAGAAATAATAATAACTGATAGTAAATACATGATGTCAAATAATGATTCAAAATAATTCATTTTTTCTCCTTATGTTGTTTTTAACAACTTTTCTAATATAATTTGGAAGGTTGAATATTCATAATTTTTCATCTTGATAAGTGCTACCAAATTATTGCAAATAAAATTTGCTAAAGTGTAGGCATCTGAAACATCCATATTCAAGTACGTTATTGCATCTTGTTTAACCACTTCTATGAAGAAGTTTTGAGCTTCATCATGTTTAACTTTTCCTTTATCATGAAAAGAGTAGGATAATTCCTTTGAAAGAATATCATAATTGAATTCTCTACTATATGTTACAAGAGAAGTATGATAGAAGGATATTCTTTGAACGAAATCGTAGTTTGAATCAACATTAGTTTTAATGTATTTGAGATAACTCATCCAAAGATTCTTTGTAACATCAAGTAGAATATCTGTCTTATTACCATAATACTTGTAGATTGTTCCAATCCCAATATTACACTTGTTTGAGATCATTCGAATACTAAATTTACTAATGTCTTCTGTATTTAAAATTTCTTTTGCAGCTTTGAAGATCAATTCTCTTTGATTTTCGAGTTTTTCCAAAAAATCACTCCATTCGAACACTGTTCAAACATATAATAAGGCAGTTTTAATAATTTGTCAACAAAAATAATTAACTTGTTTTTTAAAATAAAGTTCTTTAAGCATTTTATGTATTGTTATGGATTGGTACGATAGTTAAACAGTGAGTAGTTGCAGTATTATATTCTTAGAATAATTACTTCCAACTAAAATTGTTATAGCGAGCCGTATCGCCTTTAGGTGAAACTAATGATATGCAGAGCATAATAAAGTTGTTAAACTGGTGCTGATATTTTTTATATTAGACCTGTTTTTAATACATTAATGATAAATACTAGTATAAAGTGATTAATTTGCTTATTAATCTCCAACTCAATTAATGCAATTTACACTTTAATAAATGTAACTTACAGCTAGGAATCGGAATAGATTAATCTTATATGATATAATTTTTTTATATAGGAATTCCTTTTGGGAGCTGATGTTATGAAGAAAATATTATTAGTTATTACTGTTTTATTGGTTTTATCGCTTTTCGGATGTGATAATGATAAATATATTGAAACAGGGAAAATGCTTAATGGCAATATGATATACTCTTATGACACTAAGGCTGAAATATGCGCTGAGTGGTACAGCATTTCTTATGAGATTGATGAAGAAAGAACATATGAATTACTAAACCATTGTCCAATAGGACATGTCGTATTAATTGATGATGAATATATAAGTATATTTGATTATATTGAGCAATATGAAATTGATGATGAAGAGTTAATAAATAGTGGGTTAGGGTATCTAAATATTTCAACATCAATTCAAAATGTATTTGATATTGATTTAAATGAGTTTATTTTAGATAGTATTATTGTTAAAGAACTTAATAATGAGATTATGATACCAACTCAATGGGATACATCTGAAACAATTG
>CBDUWI010000201.1:0-2783 GCA_965370885.1 uncultured bacterium
TGAAGATTATTTACTATATAATCTATGTATAAACTTATTATATACATGTTATAATTATATAAGGTGACTAACTATTATAAATCAAGTATTTTTTTATAATTAATAATATGACATACTTAAAAGACTCTTCAATTAGGGTTAGCTGTATCTTTTATAGATAGTTTAATTATACGTGATTAATATGACACAATTTACAGAAGATGTAATTGATATAATTAAAATGATACCTAAAGGGAAAGTGATGACATATGGCCAAATTGCTGCATACGATAATAACCCTAGAGGGGCAAGGCAAGTAAGCAGGATATTGCACTCAATGAGCGGTAAACATAATTTGCCATGGCATCGAGTAATCAATTCAAAAGGAGGAGTTTCTTTAACTGGTGAACCGGGATTTATTCAATCAGAAATGCTTGCAAGTGAAGGTATAACTGTTTTGAATAAGAAAATTAATTTGCAAAAACATTTATTTAAATTAATCTAAATTTGATTATCAAAGCACTATCTTTATAGTGCTTTTTTTGATATAATTTTGACAGGTGATTTTATGGAAGATTTACTACAAAACTTAAACGAAAAACAAAAAGAAGCTGTTTTAAAAACAGAAGGACCTGTTATGGCAATCGCAGGGGCAGGAAGCGGAAAAACAAGCGTTCTTACTACTAGAATCGCTTATTTAATATTTGAAAAAAACGTTCATTTTAGTAATATTCTTGCTATAACCTTTACTAACAAAGCGGCAAATGAAATGAAAAAGAGAGTACATTCACTCACTGGAATAAATACTTCTCAGATGTGGATTAGTACTTTTCATTCAATGTGTGCGAAAATTTTAAGAGAGCATATTGAATATTTAGGGTATAGAAAGAATTTTCAAATTATAGATGATGATGATGTTACGCAATTAATAAAAAGCATTTTGAAGAAAAGTAATTATGATATTAAAATATATCGTCCTAAAGATATTAAGAAATATATTGTTGAACTTAAATTTGATGATAGTATTCTTGAGGACATTGAAGAGCCAATCAAAGGGATAGTAAAATTAGTTTATAAAAAATATCAAAAGAACTTATTTGATAATAACTTAGTAGATTTTGAGGACTTGATGATCTTAACGATAAAGTTATTAGAAACAAATAGTGAGTTGAAGAAGTACTATAACGGATTATTTCAGTATATTTTAGTTGACGAATTTCAAGATACAAATAATGTTCAATATAAACTCGTTAATTTGTTGGTTGGGAAAAATCGTAATCTATTTATTGTTGGAGATGAAGATCAAAGCATCTATGCTTTTAGAGGTGCTAACATTGAAAACTTCTATAAATTCAAAAAGGATTATCCTGATTACCACTTAGTTTTACTTGAAGAAAATTATCGAAGTACAAACAATATTTTAAATGCAGCAAATCAAATTATTAAGAACAATTCAAAAAGAGTTCCTAAAACTTTATTTTCAAGTAAAGGATCAGGAGCTAAGGTAACCCATTATAAAGGAGTTACCGCAAGAGACGAAGTTGAATTTGTCGCATTAAAAGTATTAGAATTAATTCGAAAAGGATATAAGTATAATGATTTCGCGATACTTTATCGTGCAAACTCTACATCGAGAATGTTCGAAGAAACATTTATGCAAAAGCAAATTCCCTACCGAATATTCGGAAATACGAGTTTCTTTAAACGAAGAGAGATAAAAGATTTTACTGCATATCTAAGACTAATTGTTAATCTTAATGATGCTTTTAGCTTTATAAGAGTAATTAGTAATCCAAAAAGAGGAATTGGTGGCGTAACTCTCGATAAACTATTTAACTTTTGTGCAGATGAAAATTTAGAATTGATGGAAGCAATTGAAAGAAGTAACGAAATTTTAGGGAAAAGCGTCGTTAGTAAGCTAATTGATTTTAAGAAAATGATTATTGATTTCAGTGAAAAACTAAATGAATTATCATTTAATGACTTCGTAGACTACATATTACACGAATCGGGATATCTTAAGTCTCTTGAAAAAGATGAAAAAGAAGCGGTAAGATATGAAAATTTACTTGAATTTAAGACAATTTTAAGCGAAAATGAGCAAGTTTATCTAGATTTACCAAAAAGAGACATACTAATTTATCTATTAGAAGACATTACTTTGAAAACAGAAGAAAAACAAAACGAAATATTAGACGGAGTTACCTTAATGACTTTACATGCTGCTAAAGGTCTTGAGTTTAGAGCGGTATTTATTGTAACTTTGGAAATGGGAATGTTCCCTTTGTATAGCAGCATGAATAGTAAAAAGGAATTTGAAGAAGAAAGACGATTGATGTATGTGGGTGTTACTAGAGCACAAGAATTATTATTTTTAACTAATGCAAATGTAAGACAAACGTTTGGCGAAACCGTTCAAAATAAGGATAGTTGTTTTATAAATGAGATCAATAGTGAACTTTTAGATGTTAAAGGTTATTATGAATATATTAATAAAACACATAAAGATGTAAGTAGATTAAGTCAAAGAAACTTAAGTAAAGTTAAATTGAGAAATCTAGATAATTATAAAAAACAAGACTTAAATAAAGGGGAGAAAATCATTCATGAGAAATTCGGTGAAGGTTTAGTAATAAGCGTTACTGGAGATAATTGCATAATAGCATTCGCACATCCCTTTGGAATTAAAAAACTATTAAAAGACCATCCAGCTATTAAAAAGATATAGATAAATATGTTATAATAAGAGTGGTGGTGCGCCAGTTCGGTTGCACATATATAGTTGGTGGAAATCCAACCTAGTA
>CBDUWI010000202.1:0-2682 GCA_965370885.1 uncultured bacterium
CATTTAGAAAATTTAATTACAGGCCTGAGCACTGCAAAAAAAGAAAAGAATTTTACAATCGTTATCCCCGCGATGATTGGCGGGAGCAGTTTATATAAATTTAAAGAAATATTTCCTAATAGAATTATTGATGTGGGGATTGCTGAACAAATGGCAGTAACGATGTCAAGCGGATTAGCAATAAGTGGCATTGATGTTTTTACCCCCGTTTATTCAACATTCATCCAAAGAGCATACGATCAAGTAAATCATGATGTAGCACGTCAAAATCTTAAAGTAGTATTTGGGATTGATCGCGCTGGAATCGTTGGTGATGATGGTGAAACACATCAAGGAATTTATGATATTCCCCTATTAAGACATATTCCTAATATGGTAATAGCTCACCCACGAAACCCAGAAGAAGCGTTTAAATTACTAAATTACGCCTTTAAAGTAAATAAGAATCCTTTCGTAATTCGTTACGAAAGAGGTAAAGCATTTTATGATTTTAACAAAGATATAACAGAAGAATCTTTCAAAAAACCAGCTTGGGAAATTATCCACAAAGGCGAAAAAGCTGTATTTATTTCTTTTGGTTCAATGTTAGAAATTGTCAAAGAAGAAGTCCAAAAATTAAAATTAGATGTCAGTATTATCGATGCCAAATTTATTAAACCACTTGATGAAGATATCTTAAATCAAATCGCGAATAAAAAAGTACCAATTCTCATCTATGAAGAATCGGCACTACTAGGTGGATTTGGTAGTAGTATATTAGAATATTATGCAAATAAAGAAATGAACGTTACTAATATTTATTTAATGGGAATTAAAGATCAATTTGTTGATCAAGGTAAAAAAGATCTAATGTTGAAAGAGTTAAACTTAGACTTGGCAAGTATTATAAGTAAGTTAAAAAACATCATTTAAGCTTGAATGGAGTGTTAAAATGTTAAGTTATATTTCAGTTAAAAACTTCGCAATTATTGAAAATATCGAAGTAGATTTTAATGCAGGTATGACAGCTTTAACTGGTGAAACAGGAGCAGGTAAAAGCTTACTTATTGATGCGATTGGTCTTTTACTTGGCGATAGAGCAACTACGAATATCGTCAGAACAGGCTCACATAAAGCAGAAGTTGAAGGAATATTTAAATATAGTAATCCAAAAATAACAGCATTATTAAATAATATTGGAATTACGACGTCTGATTCACAATTAATAATCAAAAGACAAATAACTACTACAAACAATAATATTATAAAAATTAATAATCATACAGTTACACTAGGACAATTAAACGAAATAACTTCTCTTTTAGCTGATATCCATACTCAAGTTGACACTCATCGTTTAATAAACCCGCAAACTTATATCGATATCATTGATGGTTTTGAAGCGGAAAAGACAAATGATTTACTTAATCAATATAAAGAATTATTAGAAAATTATAAAGCGGAATTAAAAGAATTAAAAAGATTAACTGCTTCAAACGAAGATTTACTAGATAGATTAGATTTATTGAAATTTCAAGCGAAAGAATTAGATTCGTATAACCTTGATGTCAAAGAGGAATTAGATCTCAAAGATCAAATTGAAAAAATGGAAAACTTTGATAAAATTTATCAAAGTTTAAATGAAACAATAGTTTTATTAGAAGCCACAAATTCACTTGATAATATTTTTTCTGCTTCGAAAAAAATAGAAGCAATAGAAGAATATAGTAAACCACTTCAAAATGTGAAAACAAGTATGTTAGAAGCTTATTACGATTTAAATGATTCCTTTGAAACGCTCAAAAGTGAAGCTGACTCTTTAGACTTTGATCCTTTATTACTAGATAGATATCAAGAGCGCTTAAATAGCTTAGAATCAATAAAAAGAAAGTACCGTAAGGAACTTCCTGATTTGATTGACTATTTAGAAATTATTAAAATAGATATTGAAAACATTGATAACTTTGATGAAGTGATTAAAAATCAAAGTAACGTTGTAAAAAACGCTTTTGAAAAATTAAAAATTGCTTCATTAAATATTTCAAACCTAAGAAAAGAAACAAGTATCTATATTGAAAATGAATTATTAAATATTTTAGAAGACTTAGAACTTAAAAAAACTCATTTTAAAATCGCATTTTTAAAAGAAATTGAAGATGATTATTTGCATAGTTCTCAATTTTTACCAGAAGGGATAGATGAAGTTGATTTTTTATTATCAACTAATATTGGTGAACCATTAAAACCACTTAGTAAATCAGCATCAGGCGGTGAAATGAGTCGGATAATGCTTGGGCTTAAAAACTTGCTTGTACAGTCACTAAGCTTATCGTTGATTATATTTGATGAAATTGATGCCGGTGTAAGTGGTTATGTCGCGAACCAAGTAGCTAAGAAAATTAAAGCCATTTCAAAAACTACTCAAGTTATATGTATAACTCATATACCACAAGTAGCTTCAACAAGTGATCATCATTTATTCATTAGTAAAAGTGTTGAAAACGAAAGAACGAAAGCGAATATAAAAATACTACAAGGCGATGAAAGAATATATGAAATAGCGCAAATGTTATCTGGTGAGGTTGTTAGTGAAGCAGCGATAGCAAGTGCAAAAGAGTTATTACAGTGAACACTCCCACCACTTAATTGAGTAACTCAATTTGAAGAGGGAGTTTTCTTAAACATTATTGATAAAAAAAGCAG
>CBDUWI010000203.1:0-2666 GCA_965370885.1 uncultured bacterium
TCTTCTACATTAGTTATATAACAAAAAATTGATCGCGAAAGGCTATATTTAAACTTAATTTTATAATTAGGATAAACATTATTAAATGCCATAGCTATCAAGTATCTTATGCTAGTCTCATATACATGAACTGCTTCTTGATTATCCAATTCTAAAAACTCGATAGTAGCGTCATAAGAAAACTTGTATGATAACTCTCTTAATCGATTGTTAACTCGACCAACAATTATCTCCTTATTATTATCATCAATAAGGTCACTTAATCTTATGTCTTGTTCGAATTGTCTTTCTGAATTGTTTAAGTTAATTGTAAACATAAAAATCACCTCTTAGATTTTGGGAGTGTATTTCTATTCTACCAAAATTATGTTAAAAATCAAAATGTTATTTCTAAAATGAAATTTGAATATAAAGATATTTTAAATAAAAATAAACCTATATAATATTTATAATGAATATTTTCATAATTTATTATCTTGTCAACTTTTTCCTTGGCCGGTTATAAGCATAGTTTAGTATTGGTAAACAAGGGACTTAATAAAAGTAAAAGAATGTATTGATTTATTAGAGTTTATAGATTAAAATGAGACCCGATAAAATTATGAATGGAGTGACATAAAATGAAAAAATATTTTACATCAGAAAGTGTAACAGAAGGACATCCAGATAAGATATGCGATCAAATTTCGGACGCTATTTTGGATGCTATTTTAGAACAAGATGAAAATGCTAGAGTTGCTTGTGAAACTAGTGTAACTACTGGGTTAGTTCTAGTAACAGGAGAAATTACAACGAAAACGTACATAGACATTCAAAAAATAGTAAGAAAGACAGTAAAAGAAATTGGCTATGATCGTGGTAAATATGGGTTTGATGCTGAAAATTTAGCTGTATTAGTAGCCATTGACCCTCAATCACCTGACATTGCGCAAGGTGTTGATGAAGGTGAAAATAAACAACAAGGCGCTGGAGACCAAGGGTTAATGTTTGGTTTTGCGAGCGATGAAACAGAAGAATATATGCCTATAGCTATTGTTTATGCACATAACTTAGCTAAAAGATTATCAGAAGTTAGAAAAACAGGGTTATTACCATATTTAAGACCTGATGGAAAAACACAAGTTACTGTTGAGTTTAATGAAGAAGGTAAACCAACGCGTCTTGAAGCCATCGTAGTTTCATCACAACATAGTGATAAAGTTACTTTGGAAGAAATAAAAAAAGATATTAAAGCACACGTTATTGATGAAATAATTCCAAGTAATTTGCTTGATGATAATACGAAGATTTTTATAAATCCAACTGGTAAATTTATTATCGGTGGACCACATGGTGATGCGGGATTAACTGGTAGAAAAATTATTGTTGATACATATGGTGGTTATTCACGCCATGGTGGTGGAGCATTTAGTGGAAAAGATCCATCAAAAGTAGATAGAAGTGCAGCTTATGCTGCTAGACATGTTGCTAAAAACATCGTTGCTTCTGGACTCGCAAATAAATGTGAAATTCAACTTTCTTACGCTATTGGAATTAGTGAACCAACAAGTATTATGGTCGAAACATTTAATACGGGAAAAGTGAGTGATGAAGTAATTATCAAAGCAATTGAAGAAAACTTTGATTTAACACCAAAAGGCATAATCGATTCATTAAATCTTAAAAGACCAATTTACAAACAAACAGCTGCTTATGGACATTTTGGTCGATTAGATTTAGATTTACCTTGGGAAAAACTAAATAAAGTAGAACAACTTAAAAAATATTTATAGGAGTGAGCAAAATGATGGAAAAATTAGCGCTTTATGGTTTTAATAATTTAACTAAATCATTATCATTTAATATATATGATATATGTATTACTGAAACTGAAGATGAAAGAAAAAAATATATAGAATATATTGATGAAATGTATAATTCTAAACGTTTAACTGAAATATTAGTACAAGTTACTAATAATATTGGTGCAAACGTGTTAAATATATCAAAACAAGATTACGAACCTCAAGGTGCTAGTGTGACTATTTTAATAAGTGAAGAAGAAGTTCCAGTTTATGCTGTGGACGACTCGTGCAATAAAGGTATTATTACGCCGCTTCCAAAAACTGTTGTTGCTCACCTTGATAAATCTCATATTACAGTTCATTCTTATCCTGAAAGTCATCCTGAAAAAGGGATATCAACTTTTAGAGTTGATATTGACGTTTCAACATGCGGTGAAGTTACACCATTAAAATCACTTGATTATTTAATTGAAAGTTTTGATTCTGACATTATCACAATCGATTACCATGTTAGAGGATTTACAAGATTAGCTAATGGAAAAAAAGTATTTTTAGATGAAGATTTAGATACAATTCAAGATTATATCAATGAAGAAACATTAGAACAATACAATACAGTAGATGTTAATGTTTATCCTGAAAATATATTTCATACAAAAATGATGCTTAAAGAACTTAATCTTAACAATTACCTTTTTGGTAAGAGCAAAGATGATTTTAACGATACAGAAAAGAAGGAACTTCTTAAAAGCTTAAATAGAGAAATGAAAGAAATCTATTTTGGGAGAAATATTTATGAAAAATAGCCAATTAGATAAACCTTTATTTGATGCATTAATTAAATATGGGTTAAAGGATAAAGTTACTCCTTTTGATGTTCCT
>CBDUWI010000204.1:0-2649 GCA_965370885.1 uncultured bacterium
TTACTTGAAGAGTATGACTTAATCCTTGCAGGTGAAAAAGTTACAAAAGAAGAAGCAAAAATGATATTAAAGATTATGAGATCAATGAATGAAGATAAATAAAAAAGGATAGTTTTTTCACTAGCCTTTTTTTTGTTTCAATAAATAATAATACATAATCTTAATTACACATAGTTCTTTTGTAAGCGTCAAATAATTGGACGTAAAATAAAAGGAGCGACAACTACACTTTAGTAGTTATTGCTCCTTATTCATATTAAAGTCCTTAATGATATTTTTACTGTAGGGTAAAATATCATTAAGATTTATCTGATTTATTTTATGGTTCGCTAAATAATCTAGCACGTATGCTAAGTATTTATATGGATTAATTTTATTTAGCAAACAAGTCTGAACTATTGAGTAAAGAATTGCACTTGATCTTGCTCCATTTGGAGTATTACTAAATAACCAGTTCTTTCTACCAATCACAAAGGGCTTAATCGCACGTTCTGCTTTATTATTATCAAGTTCAAGTCGACCATCAAGTAAATAGTTCATGATTGTTGGTAAATAGTTAACGGCGTAATTTACTGCCTTACCATAACCTGACTGAGGGGCACTGGTTAATTGTTTTTCGTTTAACCAATCTCTAAACTTAATCATTAATGGTTTAATATGAACTTGTTTATATTCATATCTTTTATTAATTGATAAGTCACGCGACTCCCTATCTAATGAATATATTTGGTGAATGTAATCCATCGCAGTTGATGTATTACTACCCGCCCTTTTATCTTCAGGTAAAGATACATGTACATCGTGAAATTTTCTTCTTAGATGTGCCATACAGTGAACTAAAGTTACGTTATCTACAGAGTTATAACCGGTATAGCCATCAACGTGTAAGTACCCTTTAAAGTCTTGTAAAAACGCTTTGGCGTTTTTACCTGCTCTATTTGATGCATATTCATAAAGCACAATGTTATCGTCATAATTTGATGATACATATGTCCACATATATGATTTGCTACTAGCTTTCTTACCGCTTTCTTTCAATACTTGTACTGTTGTTTCATCCGCATGAATGATGTCTTTATGTAAAAGATCATCCTTCATTTTATTTAAGATAATCTCAAGTTGTAAACTTGATTTAATCATCCAGTTAGATAATGTTTGTCTACTTAAGTTAAGACCGATTCTTTTGTAATCTTCACTTTGACGATATAACGGTAAGGCATTAGCTGTTTTATCGACTATTACTTGTGCTAGTAAACTAGAAGTCGCGATACTTCCCTCAATAGGTAACTTAGGTAAAGCCGCTTTATGAAAAGAATTACACTTAGGACATTTATAAGTAATGGATTTCTCCATTACTTTAACTGCTTTTTTAATAACTTCAATTGTTTCTCTTGTCTTGCTGCCAACTTCAACTAATGGTACATCACATTCATGACATGTTTTATGAGTATCATCTAAATCATAAACGACAACTCTAGATTCAAGATTCTTAAAGCTTTCTGCTTTAGTTGTTTTACGTTTGCGTTTCTTAACTACTTTATCAATCGTTGGTTCAATGGCATTTAAATTCTGATTTTCTTCCGCTTCATTTAAGTTAAAGAGATTTTTATCTTCTTCAGTGTGAACGCTCTTTTCACTGCTAGTCCCAAAAACAGTTCTATTCATCTTACTTAACGTAAATGTTAATGCTTCAACTTGTTGTTTTAAAGTTTTGATTTCATCATTAAAACCTGTATATAAATCTGAAATGTAGTCGGCTAATTCAGGGTCGTTTTTAATTAAATCTTTAATATGTTTATTCATGAAATAGCCTCCTTTTTATAGTGCTTTTATCTGTAAATAGTGTATCATATAAACGGCTAAATATCAAGCTATTTAGCCGTTTATTGTTGGTTATTTTTAATAAAATTCTAGTTTTTTTATATCTTTGAATTTGCGTTCTTTTAACCTTAACTCATGTCCGTTTATTAACCACTTTAACTCATCAAATGATATATTGTATATTTCATCATGAGACGAGGGCCATTTAAACTTCCCTTGTTCAAGTCTTCTATAATATAACCAAAACCCATTATCAAAATGTAATATCTTTATTTTGTTTTTTGCTTTATTACAAAATATGAATAATGATGGCTCAAATAGATCTAACTCAAATTCTGTTTCTACAATAATAGATAATCCGTCAATTGCTTTTCTAAGATCTGTGTAGTTGCTACTTAGATACACATTAGTTATCTTATCTAAGTTAATCAATTGAACGTACCACTTTAATTAGATTAGTGAGTGCTAGATGATTAAAATTAATTGGTACATTAATTTTAATCTTATTTACTTCAATGGTGATCGGGATATCATTGCTAGATTGTTCATTAATTATTGGATTCACTTTGATGAATGATGATTTTGATTTCTTTTTCCTAACTATTCCTTTTTCAATTTTATTTCGCCAATATGTGAATTGATGAACTTTCACATCGTTTATTTCACAATATGATTTAATTGTTTTATCTTGAGTTTTAAACTCTATTAGTAGCTTTCGCCATTTTTCTTCTTGATTTACTTCTGTATTCATTAAAAACACCACCTTTATAGTGGTATTTTATCAAATTATGAATGGTTTTGAAATGCGTCTGTTATTTGACGCTTACG
>CBDUWI010000205.1:0-2609 GCA_965370885.1 uncultured bacterium
GATTTAGCGGTTTCTGCTTTAGAAGGTTCTACAGAATTTGGTATCCTTATTAAGGATGATGATTGGACAAAAGATATTGCTGTTGATAGATATATTGATATGACTAATCCCGATATTAACGGTGAAGTTCATGTTTATCTAGTGAGTGGTGACCCAACTATATACTACGATGATAGTGGCGTTGATTTATCAAGTCGAGCTACTTATGTAGATTTTACTACAACTTCTTCTATTGAATTTGAAGCAAATAAGACTGTTACAACTGATAATTTAACATTGTTTGCTGATGGCGTTGAAGTTGATATTAGTAATTTTTCAATGGTTTCAACAATCGGTACTTTTGATATTGTTGGTGGTGCTGATTTAGGTAAAAATTATACATTAGAAATTGATTTTGAAGATGAAGGATATCTTCCTAAAACATATAGTGTTGGATTTAGTGGTTTATACGCAAGTGATGATTTTAATAATATTTATGCGTATGACGGTGAATTAGGGGCTATCTATAGTGAAGATTCAACAACATTTAAATTATGGGCGCCTGTTAGTGAAAGTATTTCTTTGAACTTATATGAGTTTGGTCATCGAGCTACTGAAACTGATTATGATGGACAAGTAGGAACAAACACTCCTTATGAAGTTATTGATTTAGAATACACTGATAAAGGTGTTTGGAGTGCTTCTATTGACGGTGATTTACATGGGGTTTATTATACATTTAATGTAACTAACGGTTCAACAACTACCGAAGTAAGTGACCCTTATGCTTTTGGTACCGGGATTAATGGACTTAGAAGTATGGTTGTTGATTTTGAAAGATTAGATCCTGAAGGATGGGATGATACTCCTGTTCCTGATACGATAAGTTCATATAATGATTCAATTATTTATGAAATTCATATTAGAGATTATACATCTCACCCTACTTGGGAAGGTACTGAAGAATACCGTGGTAAATTTTTAGGTTTAGCGGAAACTGGTACATCTTATTTAGGTGTTACTACTGGATTAGATCATATAATTGAATTAGGTGTAACTCATGTTCAATTGCTTCCTGTATTTGATTTTGGTGCAGCAGTTGATGAAACTAGATTATTAGATCCAAGTTATCAAGGTGTTAATGATACAATTTTCAACTGGGGATATATGCCAGAAAACTTTAACGCTGTTGAAGGAAGTTATTCAACAGACCCATATGATGGTTCTGTAAGAATAACTGAATATAAAGAATTAATTCAAACATTCCATGAGAACGATATAAGAGTTATTATGGATGTTGTTTATAATCATCATGGCCGTAGTGCCGATGCTAATTTCGAATTAATTGTTCCGGGATACTACTTTAGAATGAATGATAACGGTTCATTTAGTAATGGTTCAGGGACAGGTAACGAAACAGCAAGTGAACATTACATGATGGGTAAATTTATGATTGATAGTGTCGAATTTTGGGTTACAGAATATAATATAACGGGATTCCGTTTTGATTTAATGAAATTACATGACATTGAGACAATGAACAATATTGTTGATGTCTTACATGATATCGATGAAACAATTTTAGTTTTTGGTGAACCATGGACCGGAGGTACTTCTCAACTTCCAGCTGAAATAGCTGCGTTTAAAGATACGATTGAGGAAATGCCTGGCGTTGGTATCTTTAACGATATGACAAGAGACGCAATCAAAGGTTCGGTTTTTAATGAACTAGAAACTGGTTTTATTCAAGGAGACAGTATGCTTGATAATGAAGTAACTGTAGGAATTATGGGTGGTACTGCGTTAGCTACTTCTCCTTCTTCAATGTTAGCTTGGACGACTGATCCAAATCAAACAATTAATTATGTTACAGCGCATGATAATAATGTTCTTTACGATAAACTATTATTATCTACTGATGGATTAACTATAGAAGAATTACAAAATATGCAACAACAAGCAAATGCGATAGTTTTAACAAGCCAAGGTGTACCATTTTTACATGGTGGCGTTGAAATTATGCGCAGTAAAGAATGTACAGTAATTGGTGCTGTAGCTCACGGTGAATGCGACGCATCACTAAGTTTTGATCACAACAGTTATCGTTCACCAGATTCAACTAATCAAATTGATTGGAACTGGAAAATCGATAACATCGATATATTTGAATATTATAAAGGTTTAATTGAAATAAGACGTAGTATTGGTGTATTTAGTTATGACACAGTTGAAGAAATAAATGAAAACTTTTATATTTTCCCTGACTCTGGGGGAGTAATTAGTTATATGATTTATGATGATACATCTCCATGGGAATATACTTATGTCGTTCATAATAATAGCGTCGTAGCTCGAAACATTGATTTGCAAGGTATGGAATGGAATTTAGTCGCAAATCAAGATCAAGCTGGAACAGCTACTATTGAAGTTATTAGTGGAACAATTCAAGTGCAAAAAAATGAAACTTTAATTATGTATACACTAGCAAATGGTGTAGTTTACAATCCTAATATTGAGGAAATTATTGACAATATTGAAGGATCGATAGTTTCTGAAAATGATAAATTAGATGAAGATGAAATTTTCAATATCATAAAAACTGAATTTGGTGATAATATTACTTTTAAAGT
>CBDUWI010000206.1:0-2585 GCA_965370885.1 uncultured bacterium
CGGAGCTTTTAATGTCATAGGTGATACATCTAGATTTGGAATCTTGAAAATTGATTCTGACAATAGAATTATTGATTTTGAAGAAAAGCCGAAAAAGACTAGTTCGACATTAGCCTCGATGGGGATATATATATTCAATAAAGGTGTTTTAAGAAAATTAATTGCGGAAAGCGAAAATAATAATTTTGATTTTGGGATTGATATAATTCCTTTAAGCATTAAGAAAAAACTTAATGTTTTTGCTTATGAATACGATGATTATTTCCGTGATGTTGGGACAATTCAAAGTCTCTATGATGCGAATATGGATTTAATTGATAATCCTAATTATTTAAAAATCCAAGATTATCGAAATCTCCCGATTTATACAAAATCACAAAACTTACCACCACATCATATCGGTCGTAGTGGAATAGTTAAAAATTCAATGATAAGCGATGGTTGTTTAATATTTGGAGAAGTTGACCATTGTGTAATAAGCAGTGGTGTATTACTAAAAAAAGGGAGTATTATCAAAGATTCAATAATTCACCCAAATGTTAAAATTGGTGAAAATTGTCAAATTGAAAATGCTATTATTATGGAGAATTCTGTTATTATCGCTAACATAATCTTAAAATTCGATAAAGTTACAGTGATTGATAACGAGTTTTTATGGAAACTAGGTGAAAATAATGAATAGCAATTTGTTTGCAATAGTAGACGCTACTTTTAAAGATAACCTAGAACAATTAATTTTACACCGAATGCCTGGCGCATTACCTTTTTGCGGGAAATACCGCTTAATTGATTTTACGCTTTCTAATATTAGAAATTCGCGAATAACTAATGTCGCTATTTTTCCTTATGGTAATTATCGTTCATTACAAGATCACGTTGGCAGTGGTAAAAGATGGGATTTAGATCGTAAAATTGATGGGTTATTTATTTTGCCTCCAAAAAATCTATATATTACTCCTGATGAAATGATAACATTCCAAAGAATGCATGAACATATTGAGTTTTTCAAACGTTCTAAACAAGATTATGCAGTAATTACACCAGCTAACATTGTTTGGAATGTCGATTTTTCAGAATGCTTAAAAAATCATCGGAAAAACGAAGTTGATATTACAGAAATTATGTATGAAAATATTAGACTAAAAACATATATTATCTCCAAGATCTTATTATTAAAATATATTTTATCCTATGATTCTTTAGAATATCGCACTATCGCAGATTTAGTCGAAAAAGCACCTAATTTATTAGTTAATATATACAAACACAAAGGTTATACAAGAACGATAACTGATACTTTTAATTATTTAAAATCTAACTTAGATATGCTTAGATTTGAAATCGGAAGTAGTATTTTTACTGCCGAAAAACCAATTTATACAAAAGAAAAAACAGCTCCTCCAGCTCGTTATTTAGATAACGCTATTATATCTAATTCAATGATTTCAAGTGGATGTATTATTGATGGAACGCTTGAAAATAGTATTTTAGGACGTAATGTAAAAGTAAGAAAAGGAGCCTTAATTAAAAATAGCTTTATCATGAGTAATTCGATTATTCAAGAAAACGCAATTATTGATTATGCTATTTTAGATAAGCAAACAATTGTTAAAAAAGATACTCTTATTGAAGGAAGTTTAAAAATACCTTACGTTTCACAAAAAGAACAAATTGTCTCAAATTTTGAAATTTTAAAAGTTCTTATAGTCGCAAGTGAATCATATCCTTTTATTAAAACGGGGGGGTTAGCTGATGTAATTGGCTCTTTATCAAGAAACCTAGTTAAACAAGGAGAAGATGTAACTGTTATACTTCCTTTATACAATAAAATTAGAAATAGTTTTTTTGAAAGTTTAAAATCAGAATTCACAAAAACGATTGTTTATGATGAAGATAAATACAAAGTAAATATATTTAGTTATCGATATAAAAAAGCTAAATATTACTTTCTCGATAGCTTTGATTTCTTTAATACAGATGAAGTTTATGGTTATGAAAATGATATTGATCGTTTTGCTTTTTTCAATAAAACAGTTGTCGAATTATTAGATGATTTAGAGCCATTTGATTTAGTTCATATTCACGATTGGCATACATCTTTAATCCCTTTATTAATTGATAATTCAAAACATAAAGGGCTAAAAACACTTTTAACAATTCATAATATTGATTACCAAGGAATTGCTAAAAATGATGTTATAAAGAAATTAGATATTGATAATTTCATTATTAAAGATGAATATATTAATTTTTTAGAAATAGGGATTAATACAAGCACAAAATTATCGACTGTTTCTCCAACCTATAAAGAAGAATTAAAATATGAGTATTATGGTAAAAACCTGACATATTCATTAATGAAAAGAGAAAGAGATTTTCATGGAATATTGAATGGTATTTCTACTGTGTTTAATCCTTTTACTGATAGAATAATTAAAAGTAATTACAATTTAGAAAGCATTGATTTAAAACTTCAAAATAAACTTGATTTACAAGAGAAAATGGGACTTGAAGTAAATCCTGACTGTTTTGTAATCGGAATGGTTACAAGAATTGTAGAACAAAAAGGATTTGATTTAGTACTC
>CBDUWI010000207.1:0-2581 GCA_965370885.1 uncultured bacterium
TCATATAGATGAGCTAAGAAGAAAGGCAAAAATAAAGGTAAATGATTTTTGTGATGGAATTTGTTCAGACAGGCAGTATAGGAGATATCTAAGCGGAATTCATGAAGTTCCACAAAGAAGCATTATCTTATTCGCTGAAAAACTCGGACTTTCTCCCAGTGACTTTTTTAGTTCTTTTTATTTGCATGACACAGAAGAGTATCAAAAAATATCATCTATTTACAGAAATATGAGGGATCTCAAATGGGATATCGTCCATGTAGATATTAATGCTTTAAAAGATTATAACTTTCTTAGTATTGGAACAAAAAGATTGTATGATTATTGTGTGATTAGTACAAGTCATCAAACAAAGAAAATAACATCTCACTATGCTTATGATCTCTTCAAGAAATTAATTGATTATCCTAATTGTCTTAATAAAGAAATTTTTGATATTGTAGACGTCATTGCTGTTCAAAGTATTGCTAACATAGAATTCAATATTGGAAAAGAAGAAGCCATAATATTTTTATACAGAATTCTTCATTCTAGGGAGTTCATTTATGTATCTTCAAATAATAGATATATATTGCCAACAGTATATGCAAGACTTTCAAGAATACTTGGAATGAAAGGGAGCTTTTCTGAAACAGAGAAAATAACGAGTATTGGAATAGCTTATTCATTAGGTATTGGAGATATACATGCACTTGCACATCTGTATTATTACAAATCCCTCGCTCTGTATAGATTAGGAAAAATAAATTTAAGTATGATTGAAGCGAAAAAATGTCTAGCTGCAGCAATTGCTAAGGACAACAATCAAGAATTAGAAATGTTTATCAAACTCATTAAGAATGATTATTCAATCAATCCAATGGATTTGTTTTTACCAGGGTTTATAAAAAACTAAAATGAAACATTTTCAAATCCAATAATAAACGGACGTATATGTCCTTTTTTTATTGGATTTTTTGAAGTATTTTCAATATATAGTACAAAATATAATATTTTAGAAAGAGGAGAGAATATGAGTTTTTCAAGATTAATAATTAACGAAGTGTGGGAAAAGGCATATACAATAAGAGGCGAAGAGCCAACAGAAAAACGGAAGGATAAATGTGGCGCTATTATTGCAAAAGCCTCATATGGAGGGGAAACTAGATATAGTTGGGAAATTGATCATATTATTCCAGATTCAAAAGGTGGCAGTAATGACATTAGTAATCTTCAACCGTTACATTGGGAGAACAATCGGAGTAAGGCAGATGGGCCTGATAATCCTAGGTCATATTGCATAAAGACGGATTAAGGAAGAATAAAGAGAAACATGTATATTAATATGCGTGTTTCTTGATATTTTTATAACAAAGAAAGCAAATTACCATAAAATATAGAATGGAAAGTTGGAAAAGTATTATGGAAAAATCAGATAAACACCATTGGATACAAAAATGGTGGGATAATGTTTCTAAGAAAAAATGAGTAAATGGCTTTAAGAAAAAAGGAAGAGATATGTACGCATAATAAAAATATACTAACAAAAAAGTAGTTAATAAACCTTCAATAGCATTGAATGACTAATGAACTTCTTCAAGAACTAAAAGTATTACTAGATCTGCATCGTTATAAACTAAGAAAAAATAGGAGGATATTATGTTTAAAAGGATAAGAAAACCAATATCAACAAAAGAGACAATTAGTATAGTATATATATTAAATTCTATGAGAAAGGTATTAACAGTAGTAGCACTAATTGGATTGCTGTGGAGTTATGTTCCATGGAATCAAATTATAGCAATTACATTAGATGATATACCATACGAGACAGTAATTGAAGAACCCTTACAATATGATAACAGTTATCCAAATTATCCAACTACGACTGACTCTGATTTTGATCCAAGTCAAGTAGAGATAGATACTGAAATCAATAGTGAAAGAACAGCAACAACTAAAACATTTAGAAAAATTGACGGTACATATGAAGTAGCAATGTATGATGATGTCATTCACTATTACGAGGACGGAGTATATAAGCAAGTAGATAATAGTCTATTTGATAATGGTGAAAATGAATTTGAAAACAAAGATAATAAATTCAAAGTTAAATTTCCTAAAACACTAGATGATAATAAACAAATAAAATTAACTTTAGACAAATATTGTATTGATTGGAATATTCTCAATATAAATTCTTCAGATATTGATTTTGACGATACAGAGATTATTTCGGATAATATAAAAGAACTAGTTAATATAAATCAATCAGTATTATATTATGATATCCAGCCAAATGTTGATATTGAATATATAGTAACGGGTAGCAAAGTTAAAGAAAATATAATACTAAATTCTTATATTCAAAATTTTAGTATGAGTTTCGAATATAAGTTAAAAGATTTAGAGATAATTCAAGATGAAGATGGGAATATTCTATTTATAAATGAAGGTGGAGAAACTATCTTCAATTTTGCTAGTTTATTTATGTTTGATAATGATTATAATGAATCATTTGATATTGATTTTGAATTAGTAAATACAGGAAATAAGACATATGAGATAACTATTAATCCAAGTGATGAGTGGTTACAATATG
>CBDUWI010000208.1:0-2457 GCA_965370885.1 uncultured bacterium
AATTGCATTAAAGAAATTATTGCATGCATCAGTATTTGATACATCTAAAATATAATTAGTAATATTTTCGTCTTTATAGGACATATCTGTCATATCAGCAACGATAACAGTAGCACCTTCCGATGCAAATCGCTTTGCGATTTCCATACCAATTCCTTTTGCTCCGCCTGTTACTATTGCTACTTTTTTATCTAATCTCATTATTCTACCTCCACATTCTTAACAATTATCGCAGTTCCCATTCCGCCACCAATACATAATGAAGCTAAACCATATTTTGTTTTTCTTTTAATCATTTCATGAATTAATGTCGTAGCTATTCTATTACCACTAGCTCCTACAGGATGTCCTAACGCTATTGCACCACCATTTACATTAGTTCTAGCTAAAATCTCTTCTCTGCTCAAATTATGCTGTTTTACTAGCTCATGAATTACACCTAAGCTTTGCGCAGCAAATGCTTCGTTTAATTCTAGTAATCCCATATCAGCTAAAGTTAGATTAGTACTTTTTAGTACATTACTTATAGCAGGTACTGGTCCCATTCCCATGTATAGTGGTTCTACTCCACCTTGCCCGATACCAATAACTTCTACTAAAGGAGTTAAATTGTATTTAGCTAATGCTTCTTCACTTACTACAAGCGTAAAACTAGCACCATCATTTATTCCCGAACTGTTACCTGCAGTAACTGTTCCATCTTTTTTAAAGGCAGATCTTAGTTTTCCTAGTTTTTCAACGTTTGTATTACGATTTGGATATTCGTCATTTTCAACTATAGTATCTCCTCTTCGTGATTTAATTACTACAGGTACTATTTCTTCTTTGAAACGACCACTATCAATTGCTTTAATAGCATTTGTTTGTGATATCATTACAAACTCATCTTGTGCTTGTCTTGTTATTTCATATTTGTCGACAATATTTTCTGCAGTAATTCCCATATGAACATTATTAAATACATCTGTTAGTGCATCATTTATCATATGATCTTTTAAAGTTATTCCGCCCATTTTAATTCCATTTCTTACTTTTTGTGGAAGTAGAAATGGAGCAGTGCTCATTGATTCAGTTCCACCAGCTACTACAACGTGATGCATTCCTGCTTTAATACTTGTGTAAGCGTTCATGATTGATTTCATTCCGCTTCCACAAACCATGTTCAAACTATAAGCAGGTACACTAACGGGAATTCCTGCTCCAATTGATATTTGTCTTCCTAGTCCTTGCCCAATTCCTGCTGGTAAAATATTACCAACAATTAACTCATCAATATCAGTAGTTGGAATCTTTGTTTCTTCTAAAATATTTTTTACTACTTGCACACCAAGTTCTGCAGGATGCACTTTGCTTAATGCACCAAGGAATGATCCTATAGGTGTTCTTTTTGCTGAAACAATAAATACTTTACTCATAATTCCCTCCAATATATTTTATTTGCAATTTGTTAATAACTTGCACTTTTCTCATTGTTTTACAGGATATAATTCATATCCTGTTTATACATTCAAAGTATAACATACAGCGCTTACATTTGACAATAAACTTGTTAGGATATTTTATAAAGCAAAAGACGCTAATAATAGCGTCTTTTTTACAGTGTCCTTAACATTTAGTACACTATACAGTGTTACAATATGTCTATTCTTCATATACTAATTTGCCATCTATATATGTTTCTAATACTTCAATATCTAATAACTCTTCATTACTGCAATTATATATATCTTTATCAATAACAATATAATCATTAAAGTTACTATGTTCATCGTAAGATAAGTAATATGGTACTTCTGTGTAACACTTTAAAGCATCTTCTCTTGTAAATGCTTCATCAATTAAGAACGCATCTAATTCTTTGTTCTTAATTGATTTTCTAGTTATAGCAGTATATAAGTTATAAAATGGATTTAATGGTTCTACAGGACAATCTGTACTGAATGTAGTAATAACTCCACTCTTATACATTGTATTAAATAAGTAAGACTCTTTACTTCTTTTTCCTAATCTACTTTCTATAATACTAATATCGCTATTTAAGAATATTGGCTGCACCTGTGCAGCAATATTCAAATCTTTCATTCTTTGAATTTGTGATTTGTTTGCGAGTTGAGCATGAATAATTGAATGGCGATGATTTAATCTTTTGGTTTTTGTAATGCTATTCTCAATAGCATCTATTACCATATTAATGCACCCATCACCTATCGCATGGATAGCAACATCCATATTATTACTATCAGCTAGATAAACTAATTCATTTAGCTCTTCTTGTGTAAAAATACTAATACCTTTATTAGTAGGATCATCAGAATATGGTTTTCTTAGTAATGCAGTTTTCCCACCCAAACTACCATCTGCGAGTAATTTTAGTGGTCCCATTTTAAATTTACCAAATTGCAAATTATGATATCCTTTATCAATGAACTTTTGAAGTTCATTGATACTAGGTATATT
>CBDUWI010000209.1:0-2453 GCA_965370885.1 uncultured bacterium
ATCCTAAGCTAAGAAGCGATTCTGTAATTGCGTGGATATGATGGTCTAATTCTTTATATTCATGTGAAGCAGTAGTGATATTAACAGCTTTTTTATATATATCATTATGATATTTCCTTGTCTCATCTACTAATGCTGTATTAGATAAACCATTAGACGTTAATATAATCATTTTATCCCTCCTCATTTATTATATAAAAAAAGCAAGATTAAAAAAGAGTCTCTTACTTAATTCAAGATTTCAAAAACTAATTTACGTACTCTAAAAATATTTTATCTTCAAAACTACCTTTTTCCATATTCTTCTTAATTCTTTTTTCATCTACTTCATATTTGCTAATATGATTAGTCATTAAAATATATTCAATAACTTCATATATATCAGCTAATTCCAATATTTTCTCTTCTTTGTTTTTAGCGTTATATAGTTCTGTTGCTTCCTCGATTAATTTCTTTCTTAATTCAAGCTCATAATCAACTTCACTTAATACTTTAGTCCTACATTCTTTATTCGATTCCTTAATAATACTTGGGACGTTGTCTCTTACTAACTTATTGTAGTTAATCATTAAATCATCCTCTCTTATCTATATAGCATTTATCAACTAACTTATTTACAATCGCATATTCTAAATCGATTGCTTCTTTACTTTCAATTAGTTTTAAGCATTTTAATAATTCTTTATTTCGAGCTTTTAATTTCTTTATATCGCTATCTGTAGGCATCAGTTTTGGTTTTGTTGACTTTTCAACTAAAACTAAATTCCATAAATCGTTACTGTATGTGTAGTTAAATGGAATAACATGAACAACTTTAATACGTTTATATTCAATATTTTCACCAGTGTAAAAATCTTGAACTCCGTTTAAGTTAGATTGTTCTACTAAGATGTTTTTATACGCTCTTAAAGCAGGTCTTTTTAATGTGTTATTTTCTGAATCTCTTACTTTTCTGGAAAAATGTGGTCCGCGATTAAAGTTTTCTAAATATAAAACCCATTTAGCGTTAATTAATTCTCTTAAAATTAATGAATGACTTTTTAAAATTTCAATTTGTTCTTTCTTAAATCTTATTACTTTATTTTTAATGTCTAGGCGATATAGTTTTGTTTTACCTTGATCAGTATTTAAAAATCTATAAGCTACGTTAGCATTCATAATTTTAATTAATTTTCTCATTAATTTTTCAAATTCAATCTGTTTTCTCATTAAAAAAGCTTCGATTTCATTATACCAAACAGGTAATTTATTTTTTTTCTTTGAAAAGAATTTTTCATTTATTTCTTTAGTAACCTTTTCAATAACGAGAAAATCTCCTTGTGTTACTTTAAAAAAGCTATTAAGATTCCAATAGTATTTAAGTATTTTTTTAGCAATAAAATATTCTTCAATAACGATTTCATCCTTTAATACATGGTATTCTTTGTTGTCGATACATTCTAAAATTGCTCTTCCCCAAGAGGCTTTATAGGTGTTATCGTTTTTAATTCCTTCGATAACACTTACCCAATCACTAAAATATTTATCCATAAATACCACACCCTCATTTATATTATACAATTATTGTGAACAAACAAAAAGGAGAAATTTAATTCTCCTTTATTGTTTTTATTTTATGATAAAATATTTAGATAATTCCTAATTCTTTACCAACAATTGCGAATTTATTTAATGCAAAGTCAAGATCTTTTAATGTATGAGAAGCACTAATCATACATCTTAATCTTCCTTTACCCATTGGCACTGTTGGGAAGACGATACCAGAAACATATACTCCAGCATCTAATAGCGCTTTACTAAACTGCATAGTCTTAGCTTCGTTACCAATCATTACTGGTGTAATAGGTGTTTCACTATGTCCTGTATCAAATCCTAAATTACTTAATTTCTCTTTGAAATAATTAGCATTATCCCAAAGTTTCTTCGAATATTCATCGCTTTCCATTAACATTTTAACTGATTCTGTTGCAGCTGCAGTTGCAGCTGGTGGAAGTGCAGTTGAAAATAATAGTGGACGAGCTCGATGTGATAGCCATATTTTCGTTTCTTTTTTACTAGCAATATATCCACCAACAACACCGATTGCTTTAGATAATGTGCCCATAATAAAATCTACTCTTCCGTGTAATTTAAAGTGGTCAACAGTACCACGACCGCTTTCACCTAAAACACCGCTACCGTGAGCATCATCTACATAAGTTAATGCATTATACTTCTCAGCAAGCTCAACAATTTTTGGTAATTTTGCTAAATCGCCATCCATTGAAAATACACCGTCTGTAATTATTAAAACCTGATTATATTGATCTCTTTTTTCAATTAAGATTTGTTCTAAATTTTCCATATCGGAATGTTTGAAAATTGCTTTATCAGCTTTACTTAATTTAACACCATCAATGATAGATGCGTGATTTAATGAATCACTAATTATTAAATCACCCTTATCAACGATT
>CBDUWI010000210.1:0-2428 GCA_965370885.1 uncultured bacterium
AATTATAAAGAGGATTTCAAATCCTCTTTTTTAATTTCTTATTATTAGTTGCTTTTTAAAAATGACTTTGCTATAATAAAATAGCGCTAAAATAGTAATATTTGTTAGCTATCCTCTGGAGGGGTAGCGAAGAGGTTAAACGCGACAGACTGTAACTCTGTTCCTTAGGGTTCGGCGGTTCAAATCCGTCCCCCTCCACCATTTACAGGGGTGTGGTGTCAACGGTAGCACACCGGTCTCCAACACCGTTAGTACGGGTTCAAATCCTGTCACCCCTGCCATTTAACATCTAAAGTAAGCCATATGGTTTGCTTTTTTTATTTGCTTTTTTCAGTTTTTAGTCCTGAGACCGGTGCCCCTACTTACTTTTCGCAGTAAATTCATTATACCTTATTCTTCATAGTTTTATTGTATAAATCATATAAATTTTTCTTATTTAGATGTTCATATCTTTGAGTTGTGGTTATTTCTTCATGTCCTAAGATATGTTGTAGTGCAAATAATGTACCCTCTTTTGCAAGATATCTAGTTGCCATGGTATGTCGCCATTTATGTGGACTAATTGAACGATCTATTCCAAGTCTGCTTTTTATAGTATATAGAAATTTTCCAACTGCTCTTTTTGTTATGTGATTACCATTCTTAGCACCTGGGAATAAATACATTCCTTCTATTTTGTATCTATTGATATATTTCAACATTACATCTACAAGTTCTTCAGTGAAGAAAACATATCTTTGCTTGTCATTTTTAGTTACATCTAAAAGTATTGAACGATCTGATAAATCTATATTTTTCACTTTGATATTTACAAGCTCATTTATTCTAACACCAGTATCTAGTAGTAATTGAATCATGAAGTAATATTTATAATAATGACTGTAGTTCTTATTCTTATTTTTATACGTGACTAGATGCTCTAGAATCCTCTCTACAATTTTATCAGGTAAATCAGATACGACTTTTTGTTTAACTCTTAGAGGTTTTATAACTAGGTAAATATCGCACACTTCACGAAGGATATATACAATCAATCTTCTATAATACTTAAGAGTTAAATTAGAGATGTTAGGGTTTCTTATTCTTTGAGCTGTTGTAAATTCAGCTATTACGAACTTATCTATCTCTGTTGTTTCATAGTGACCTAAACACTTTTTCATCGTTGGTATTTTACCATTGTAGTAATCAATAGTATTTTTTGAAACTTCAGAGGTCTTTAATGTTAAAAATTTATCTATCGCATCACTAAACTTCATAATTTATTCTCCTATCTGATCCATGATGTAATCTATATCTTGATATCAAATGCTGACAGAACAGTACTAATAAAGAAGTATAGGCTTTGTTTGATGTGTTTTGAAAAATAAATCACTAACTCGAAAAATCTTTTAGTACCTTCTTTAATAGCTTTTATTATCAATTCAACACTTAAATCAAGCAGTGCTTTAGCAAGTGCTATAGCTATTAATCCACTTGCGATAAGGGCAATTGCTCCAATTACTATAGTCTTGATTAGTTCGATAAAGCCTTCGAGAGCATTTTCAAGAAAATCTATTACTGCGTTTTCGTCATCCTCACCGTCATAATCAATAGTGCAGCTGTCACCAATGCAAGGAGATGTTATTTCTTCACCGAAGACTACATCAAATTCAGCGTATTCTTCTTGTAAGTCTAGTATTTGTTGTTCCATTTCATCAATAGTAAGAAATTCGTTGTTTACAATTATAGCTAGTTCTTGTTCGTATTGATCCTGGATGTCGAGTCTTAAGTCAGTTGTCTCATAATCTGTAAGTACATAAGTAAATTGAATTATTTCCACGAATGAATCTACATCTTTGCTTGTAGTATGATTTAGATTCAAAACGTAATCATAGTCCGGATCGATACTAAATGTTATTGCACCCTCTCCGAAAACTTCTTTAATTGTTTTTGCTTCTTCTAGACTAATAGAATTAGGATCATAAGTTAGTGTTACTGTTTCAGAATAATCTTCAACTTCTCCACCCCATAAACACATAAGGTAAGGACAGTAACCGTCAATTTCATAGTATATGATTATTTCTTTTAAATATTCAGTATCCCTACTAAATGAAAACTCAACGAAATAGTGATATAAGTGAATATCAGCTGAAAAGGCAACAGGACTTGATAAAACAGAATCCACATTAAATATTCGTCTGTTCTCAACTTCAATTACACCATACCAAAGACCATCTTCTTTATAAATACGGTCATAATCAGAATCTATTATAAGTGGATCATACTCGTATTCGCCCTCGCTATCATCTGTTGTAGATCCTTCAACTTCTTCTGCATGAACTGCAGGCATTTTTAAAGAAAAGAGTAGAGTTAATGTAAAAAGCAATAATGCTGTCTTTTTCATAAAAACACTCCTTTCTATTTTTTTCCTTTGAAGAATCAAATTATA
>CBDUWI010000211.1:0-2408 GCA_965370885.1 uncultured bacterium
TTACTGTAATCTCATTACACTTGAAGAAGGAGTTTTCTTAAACAATATTGATAAAGAAAAGCTAGGAATATTATTTCAATATTACTAGCTTTCCAAGGGGATGAATCAATGGATTTAAAAAATCCTATTTTCTCAATTCAAACTTCCAATTTTTTTATCTTTTATCATTCCAATAAATATAATCACTAATTTTGGATCAAACTGTTTACCAGCATTTTTTTGCAATTCATAAATCGATTGTTCTAATGATAATCCTTTACGATAAGGACGATCAGTTGTCATCGCATCAAATGAATCGGCAATACATATTACTCTCCCAAGTAAAGGTATACTTTCACCTTTAATTCCTCTTGGATATCCTTTACCATCATATCTTTCATGATGACTAACAATTACAGGAACTGTATCAAGTAAATTAGGTATATGTTTGATAATATTTATTGATTGGACAACATGAGTTCGCATTATATCCATTTCATCTTCTGTTAAAAATCCCGGTTTTGATAATACACTTTCGGGAATCCCTACTTTACCGATGTCGTGAAGTAATCCTGCGTTTTTCACTATTTCAATATCTTTTTCGCTAATTTTAGCTTCTTTTGCCAAAGCTGCAGCTAACATTGAAACATTATTAGAATGACCAAAAGTATAATGATCTTTCGCATCAATTGTTGCTGCTAAAGCATAAATACTAGATAAATATGCAGCTTTGATTTTTTCCTGAACTTCTGTATCAAAGGTGCGTGATTTAGAATTAATATCTTGGTACAAAATAGCTTTATTTCTACCACTTTGTTTTCCATAAAACATTGATTCATCTGCTTTTGAAATTATTTCTTCAAATTTTGAACCGTGTTCAGGATAACAAGCAACACCAATAGTAACAGTTAGGAATTCTTTAATTTCGTTGGAAAGCAAGAATTCGTTTTCAATTGATTTCCTAATATTTTCTATTACTTTCAAAGCATCGCTGCCAATAGTGTTAGGCATAAAGATAATAAATTCTTCACCACCATATCTTCCTAGTAAATTGTTTTTAGGAACGTTATTACTAATATTTAATGCAATTCTTTTTAATGCTACATCGCCTTCAGCATGACCGTATAAATCATTATATATTTTGAATTGATCAATATCTATCATTGCAATGCTATAAGTTTTAATTCTCTTAGTACTTGCTAATTTTGCTGCTGTATCGTGAAAATAGCGATGATTATATAGTTTTGTCAATTCATCAGTAATTGATTGTTTTTTAATGTTTTCAATTGTTTTTGCGTTTTCAATAATTGCCGCTGCGTTATTAATTAAAGTTTGCAAGAAATATGATTCATCTTCGATGTATGGTGTTTCATCATTTCTACCAGAAATAACTATTATACCAATAAGTTCATCTAAATAACGAATTGGAGCTACTAGCTCAGTTTTAAGAATCTTAATAATGTGTTTTTCTTCATTCCAAAGTCCTTTAAAAATTACATGACTATTTATTTGGGTTTTAAGTAATAGTGAATTACCCGTATTAAACCAAGTAACTATTGGATGATTAAATTTAAAAAAGATTTCCTCTTCTACTTGATTTTGGATTGTTGTATTAACTAACTTATACCTATTTGCATTTTTTAGTAAAATTGTAACATCTTTAGAGTCAATTCCATCCTCAATTGCGCTAATTAGAGACCCGGTTATTTTATCTAAACTTAAAGCTGAATTTACTAAACTACTAAATTCTCTTAAGATAATTTGTCTATCAGTAGTTGCTCTAAAGAATATGTGATTTGTTAATCTTTGGACAAATCTTCGAATCGGTTCAAGAACTAAAAAAACAGGTGACATAAATATTATTACTGTATAAATATCTTCAATTCCCCAAGCAATTAACAATTGATAAGAAAAAATCACTGCTGTCACATAAACTATGAAAATAACAACGTTATATAGTGAAAACGATAATCCTTTTTTAACAACTAAGTTAATTTCGAGAAATTTATTTCGATAAATTGAATATGTTATTAAAATTGCATTTACACCGTTAAAAATAATGTCGATTTGATATCTTCCAACCTCAGTACTTAAGTTCAAAGCTGCTCCAACAACTACAAGTGAAAACCCGAAAATTACTAGCCTAACTTTCATAATACTAATCTCGTCTTTTCTAACTGTATTAATAATTCCTGTTAGTGCTAAAACACTGTAAAACATCCCTACTACAGCAAAGATGTATGCACCAAATCCAAGCTCATAATCGAAACTTCCATCGATATATGTAGCGCTCTTCACAACGTATCCTAATAATGAAAGAATTACTAAAAATATTGTTAAAATATATCCGATATTAAGGATTACTTTCCCTTTATGATATTTAGTTAATACATAGCTAAATCGTAATAACAAAACAGGTACTGATAACA
>CBDUWI010000212.1:0-2399 GCA_965370885.1 uncultured bacterium
ATACTCATCGATTGCATCATTTAATTCATCAAAGTCCTTATAAATAAAACGATATATTTCTTCTTTCTTTAAACTAGCAAATGTACTTTCACAAACAGCATTATCATAAGGACATCCAGTTTTAGAATAGGATTGAGTTACACCAAACTCTTTTAAAATGTTTTTAAAAATTCGTGATTTGTATTGACCTCCTTGGTCACTATGAAATATTAAGTTTTTAGGATTGCTTCTTTTAGTATAAGTACTCTTAAATAATTCAACCATAATTGCAGATTCCATATTGTCATTTAAAGAGTAACCAATAATGAATCTAGAATATAAATCTATAATCACATGTAAATAATAATGTTTTAGTTAATTTTTATGTATGTGATATCACTAACCCATATCATATTAAGAGTAGTATTTGAATCTAGTTTACTTATAATGTTTGGTTTATAGAAATATATTCTTTTATGAGCATCATTGTAGTCATCACTTTTACGATTGACAACTAAATTCATTTCTCTCATTAATCGTAAGATTCTCCTCTCGCTAATTGTATAACCATCTTTGATCATTAGTTTTCTTATTTTTCTTCCGCCTAATCTACCCTTTGAGTTATTGAAAAAATCTTTGATAACTGGTTTGTATATATCATCATCTAGTTCTATCATTGTGACTTTAGGTTTTCGATACTTGTTATGATAGTAAGTAGCTCTATGTAAATCTAAAACTCTACATATCGTATGTATAGGAAAGTTATCATCTAGAGAAGATGCGAGTTTTAGTTTTTCACTCTTGGATAGATTTATCTCTCTCAATACATAATTGGAAATACTATTTTCTCTTTCTAATCGTTCAAGTTCAACATTGTCCTTTCGAAGTTGATTTTTACTAATGTTCATTTCACTAGTTGGTACTTTCTTGAAATCGGTAATCCAATTGTAAATTGTACTTCTTGAGAGATTATGCTCTCTTGCTATAGTAGAAGCAGGAATTCCTTCGTAATACTTTTTAACAATAATTTGTTTTTCTTTGTTTGTGTAATTCATAATTTCCACCTTTCATTTTAGAATGTCATTATACACGAAATGAAAGTAAATAATTTTGTAGTATTATACTTTTACTTTATTGATATATGTTATAATAAATTAAGGATGTGAAGTTGATGAGCAAAGAAAATGAAATAATAATCTTTAAAGATGATGGAGTTCAAATAGATGTTTATTTAAGCCCTTCTGAGGAGACAGTGTGGCTATCACAAGGTCAAATGGCTGAATTATTTGATGTTGATCGTTCTAGAATTACTCGACATATAAATAAAGTATATAAAGATGGTGAGTTAGAAAAAAATAGCACATGTGCGGAAAACGCACACATGGGGACATTGGGAATTCAAATATATAAAGTGAACTTATATAACTTAGATATGATAATTAGTGTTGGATATCGAGTGAACTCAAAAAGAGGAATACAGTTTAGAAGATGGGCAAATGATGTATTAAAGGATTATATGTTAAAAGGAATAGCTATTGATGAAATGAAAATGAAAAATTACAAAAAAATAGTCAAATTAATTCCTCAAATAGAACTTGCTACAGAAGGTATGGATTCAAGCGATGTTTTAGGAGTGATAAATAGATATGCTAAATCACTACAAATACTAGATGATTATGATTATAAAAGATTAATGAAACCTAGTGGAAATAGTAATGCATATAAGCTAAACTATAAAGAAACTAAACAAGTTATTAATAATTTAGAATTTAATAGTAAGTCAAAGTTATTTGGTAAAGAGAAAGATCAATCTTTTAAATCAAGTATTTCAACTATCTATCAAACGTTCCAAGGAAAGGATTTGTATCCTACAATTGAAGAAAAAGGGGCTAATTTACTATATTTAATATTTAAGAATCATTCATTTGTTGATGGTAACAAAAGAATAGCTGCAAGTATATTTTTGTATTTCTTACATAAAAATAATCAACTTATTCTTGATGATAAAGAAGTAATTTCAAATTCAACATTAGCTGCTATTACAGTGATGATTGCATTAAGTAAACCTGAAGACAAAGAAGATATGGTTAATCTTGTTATGACATTTATTTCTTAATGAATATATTAGTAACACATAAAGTTATATCGTTGGGCAGGGGTTTATATCTCCACCAACTCCACACCTTGTTGGACAGGGGTTAAACAAGGTATTTTGAAATTTCATTTACCTATTTTAGCGCTAAATTCACTATTGTGGTAGGAAGCAATGCCTTATTGTCAACGAGAAAGTGCGTGCAACAAGGGTAAGACAAGACAAATTCAGACTCGTCCCGAGATTTTATAGTTTTTTTTAATGGGCTATAATCGTAAGCGTCAAATAACAGACGCATTTCAAAACCATTCATAATTTGATAAAATAC
>CBDUWI010000213.1:0-2379 GCA_965370885.1 uncultured bacterium
GTTTTGTTGGAAGTGGTTATATTTCTTTCGATTTGGTAAATCGTGCTGTATTTAATTATACTTAATAATGTTTTACTAGTCTAAGCTTCGATGGTACATCTGGATTTGATCTTTTTGTAGAAACGGGTTCAGGTGGTATCACTATCTATAATTAATTAAAATTTTTTTCTCTTTTCACATAATTACTTTTTTCTTATCATTTAAATAACTTTTCTAATCGAATTTTTATCCCATATTCTAAAAGCTGCAGAAGATAACTCTCGGCACTGAGTATTGAACTATATTTTCGCTCAAGCTTTCGGCGAATGTAAGGTGAGCGTGGTTCCCAAGAAACCTTATTCCATACCTTTTTACGTTCTTGTTCAAGCATTATTCGCATCCGAGCTACATGCCATCTGTTATAAAGTATCATTCCTAATTCTAAATTCCACTGACGCCGGGTAGACTTGCGACTCCTTGATGATCGGACAAACTTCGCTTTACCCTCTTTAAACCCATTTTCAATACACCATCTTTCATGATACACTTGTGCTAGCTTGATAAAATGATCTGATTTGTGGTTAATCACTTCATCTATTGTCGATGATATAGTAAAAAACATAAGAGAATTAAGCATCATTGTTTGATTTTTCTTTAATTTCTTGAGATACTCCATAGACTTTATTATTTGTTTGTATTTCTTATAAAGCTGTGAATTTCTGAACTTAGTCCTTTTTCTTTGAGTTATTTTCTTTATTTTATAAGGACTCTTGATTCCTGCCTTTTTTTGGAGATTAATGTATTCTTTCTGGTATTCGTCAATTCTGTTCTCGGAGAACTCGATATTTTTCTTTGTAACCATCCATTCATGTTTAAGATCTTTGAGTTTACGATTCTTATTGGTCTTATATCCATCCACAACTGCCACTGATATAACTGGAATATGATACATTGAATCATATGTTTTCATCCCAGATGCTTCACAATATCCTTTTAATGAAGGATGTGTATATTTCGATAAATTAATATAATCCATAAAGACTTCTTTTGAATTTGGGTCTTCTAAGAAAGCAATCTTTTTTCTAACCTTTTCTCTGGTAAACTTTTTTGGTACAATTACTCTAATATTATCGTTATATTTACATTTAGTGCTTATTAGATTGAAATGGGCTGCTGCAAATAATTCACCAATATAATATCCTCGATCAGCGTCAATGAACTTCACTTTAGACCCTGTACCCTCTACTGTCTTGCAAGAGTTTTGTAACTGCACGATAAATGCTTGAATTGCATTATTCTCACATTTAGGTTTATGATAGTTCTGATGTAATGTGCTAATGAAGAGTTGATTAGTGCAATCATACACAGATGAGTAAGTAAAACCTCGTTTCCACGTATTATTTTGACCAATATGAACAAAGGAATATTGATCATTTAAGTATTTAGAACGTGTTTCTTCAGGTGTTGTGTCGATGGCCAGTATTACCTCCTTAGATTTGCCTTTAAAGTCATTTAGTTCATCCATGCAGGCAGCATAGTTTTCTTTAAGTTTATCATCAAGATTGGATTTAGTATCTTGGATGACATTGTCAGTAACTGCTTGACGACTAGCGGATAGAGGAGATTTTCGTGATTCTGGTGTAAATATCTCAATAGCATTATCCAATGCTGTGTTTATATCTTGCGATGCCTTTATGGACGACAACACCGAATAAATCGATGTTGAAATTACATTCAAGTGTTCCTTTCCGATTTCCAACGAAGACTTAGTTAATATTGATGAGATCAAAGTCAATATAACCCGCTCTTTTGTATCTTGGGAGGAATTTACCTTCCTTTTCTGTTTACTCGCTAATCCGAGTAAATCAAGTTGTTCCGAAAAGACTAAATGGAGTTGTTCATTATCTAAGGATGAGATGCTACTTACCTCTTGGTACATTTTGTACGGTGTGTCAACTTTATAAAATGAAGCATCTCTCTTATATATTCTGGATTCATCGCTATAAATTTTACAGATATTTTCCTTGATGCCGAGGTTTTGTAGGGATCACAATTTCAACATAATAAACAACTGGATATCTTGTTTATTGCTTGAATCAAGCAGAGGGCAATATCCAAAGATTGGCATTTGTTTGGAAAGTCCTAAATTTTGTCGTCCATTTAAAAGCACTAGAAAAAATTAATTATGTGCTTCTTATTTAATCCAAAAGGAACTCTTAAAAAATAATGTAAGTAATTAGTTATCAAGAAAGTGGGAAATTTGAGCTAAAGTGCGATTCATAATGGTATCTCTTGTGATTCCGATCCGATCCTTAATTATTCTTCTTAAATTCATCTCGGATAAAACACCATTGATTAAAATACTCAGATATTCCATTAATTCATCATCATCCATTGTAT
>CBDUWI010000214.1:0-2378 GCA_965370885.1 uncultured bacterium
CTAAATATTATATAAATAAAAAAACTAGTATTTACACCTATTAATTACTAGTTTTATTAATATTATATTACTGAAGTAAAAAACTTTTTGTTTAAGTGTAATAAGTGTTATTTATGTCTTTTTTGTTGCGAAAGATTTTTGTGTTTTACTAGCGCCAGTTCCCTTAGAAACTTTACCACTATTACTCTTTCCCGTACCGAAAACGTTGCTTCCTCCTGGTTTAAGAGGAGGCTTGCTAGATACTTTATGAGAACTTTTACTAGTAGTTTTAACTTTAATTTTATTTGACATAGAAAGTGACTCCTTTCAAACGAAAATACTAATATTTTTATATATAAACTTGACGCTTCACTATAACATATTTTAGCTTATTATTCAATATAGTTCTCATCAATATTATGAAATACATTTTCGTAACTTATGTTACAAGATTTTTTTGTATTTAGTTATAAAATAATTATGCACACGAGGTTATATCCTTAATATTGATAATCTTAATAAGATATAAGGAATTAATTAAGTAGCCACATCTATTTTTAAATATTAATAAAAGGTTACGTTTATTTTGGGTAACCTAGAAATATATAAATTAAAGGAGGGATAACTGTATGTCTTTAGATGAAACTAAAATACAAAATGAAAAAATACAAGAAAAAACTGAACAGGATTTTACGAGAAACATTGATTTTAAGAATACTACTTTTAATGCAGTTTCTTTGGAGTATTTTAAAAAGAGAATGCAGTTTTCAGTTGCATTGATGAATCCTTTAAAAACAACTGAGAATTTAGAAGCATATATTAATGAGTTGAGTATTTATAAAGAAAGGCACCACAATGATGCTGTAACTCAGATAGCGAAACCTACAGATTTAATAGAAATTGAAGAATCTCTTAAAATTTGGAAATTATTAATGGGTATAACAGCTGTTATGTTTTTATTATTTGGTTTATCAGGTTTATTAACTGGGAATATTCAGTTGAGTTTTATTGCTCTAATAGATTTACTAATTTTTATAATAGCATTTTATAATAACAGTAATCTCAAAAAAGTGAAAATAATTAAGAAAGAGAATACATAGGAGGAGAAAAAGATGACAAATTTTTTAAGCACTAAAATGACATTGATTATTACCGTTTTAGCACTAACTTTTTCTGCCGGTGTAGGTGGTACATTACTAGCAGAAGAAATAAACACAAATTGGATGGGAAATGATGAATTATCTGATGTTGAAGCTATTGTAGTTCAATTAGTAGCAGATATTAATTTATTAACAGATCAAATTGATGTTTTAAATGCTGAGATTGATGATTTAGAAACTGATAATACTGCTTTACTAGCTCAGGTAACTGCATTGGAGACTTTAAGAGATCAACTTCAAGCAGAATTAGTAATTGCAAATAATGATTTATTGCAATTCAAGATTGATATTTGCACTGTAATAGACACTTTACCTTCTAATCAAAGATCTAAATATGATGAATGGTGTGGAGTTTATGGAGAAGGTCTTCCTCCAGAATTAGGAGAATATCTAGAAGGAACTTATATGGCAACAGTATATGCAGTAGACTATAATAATTACAGTGATGAATTATATGTTACTGTTGTGATAGTGGTTGATGTAGACGGTTGGATTACTGACGTAACATTTGATGCTTTTATGGATGGAGATGTTAGCAAAGATGATTATACATATTTGGGATGGTTTCCAGAGGGAACATGGTCAGATCAATCAGATGCAATAGAGGCTGCACTAATTTCAACACAAAGTTGGGATGTAGGGGACGATATAGATGGAATATCTGGAGCTTCAATTAACTTTTCTATGAACGGAATGGAATTAGCGTTTAATAATGCATTAATTGGAGCCGTTGCACCTTAAACAAAATATTTAAATTTAAAAGAATACTTCGCTTAGTGTTGAAGTATTCTTTTTCTTATCATTTAATAATCCTATTTTGTATATTTTGAATAATTTTTCACACGGTGCTTATTAAAATGAATTTATATCTGATAATTCGTCTATTAGATTAATTTCAGATACAAATGAATTATATAGCTCATTAATTTTATCGAGAGATAAATTCTTATATTTCCTAATGTTTTTTGTAGGAGTATAAGCAAAATGCAATTCGTCCTTAGTTAAGCTTAAATATATCTTTTTAGCACTAAAACTTATTCTTAATTTTTTCACTAAATCAATATATTCATGTTCAACATTAGACAAGGATGTGCCTTCCTCAATATATACTTTCACCTCTTCAATTTCTTCTACTCTTTGAAAATCAATTGCTTTTCTTGATGGCTTTGAATGGGATCTAACTTGAAAGTAATTATTGTTAGTTTGTGTAGAGATAAAGTAAAACCACTTGAAATGAAC
>CBDUWI010000215.1:0-2332 GCA_965370885.1 uncultured bacterium
GCCAATTGAAACGTCAGTTCCTTCTTCTCCTAAAATCATCCCGACTGATTCATAAAACGGAAAATCTAATACTTCTATTCCATCAATAAAAGCGATGATATCGTTTACTCTTATCCCAGCGTTTTCAGCGGGACTATCAAGATAAACTGATTCAACAATAATTAAATTATCACTATATCTTACGCCGACACCAATCCCAATATATGATTCACCAAAACTTGTTTGATAACTAAGATATTCTTCATGATCAAAATAAGAAGTAAAAGGATCATCTAAACTAGAAATCATTCCTAAGATTGCTCCATCTATTAAGTCTTCTTCGGTAGGTTGTAAGAAATGGTTTTCCATTAACTCATCCATTACTTCATTTAAAGTTGCGTCGCCACCACCAGTAACAACATTATAGCCACCGCTTAATAAACCAACATAAAAACTAGCAACTATCGCTCCGATAAAAGATATAAGTACTACAACATTTCTATTCATTATTCATCACTCTCTCTTTCCTCAAAATCACCGTGAACCTCAGTAGCGGGTGTCACGTAAACAAATGCAAAATCATCAATATCAGCAATTATGTTTCTGATTAAGAAGTATTCTTGTCTTTTTATTACGGTTATTAACATTGTTTTATTTTCGCGAGAGTATCCGCCTAAAATATCGACTTCGGTAACACCGCGAGAAACTGCATTATATATCGCTTCTTTTATTTCCTCAGGCTTTTCAGTAATTATATGAAGAGCTTTTTTGGAATTGCTTCCAACAATTACCATGTCAGCAACTTTACCGCTAATAAACATTGTGATAAGTGCATAAAGTCCCAAATTAATTCCATGTATATTATAAAAAGCGATTACTCCTAAAAGGATTATTATGCCATCTATTAAATAAATTGAGATACTTAATGGTAACTTAAGTTTCTTATTTAAAATTTTAATTGGAATATCTGTTCCACCACTAGTACCGCCGTATTTAATAACTAAACCAAATCCTAAACCAAGGAAAAAGCCACCAAAAGTTACAGCGATTAGAAAATCGTTATATATATCTATTTCCGGAGAAAAGTTTTCAAAAAGAAATAAAACTAATGGGAATAATATTGAACCATAGATGCTTTTTATAAATACTCTTTTTCCTAAGAAAAGTAATCCGATAAACAGTAAAACAAAATTAAATGCGAAAACTGTGTAAGAGATTTTAAAATTAAAGAACTTATTAAATGCTAGTCCTAATCCACTTACGCCACCGGCGACTAAATCTGATGGTAGCAAGAAGTAATAAAATCCTATTACCATTATTACTATTCCTAAAGATATCATTGAATACTGTTCATACTTATTTATCGTTCTTAATTTATTTTGTTTTTCCATTATAATTCTCCACGAGCAAGCATTTTCAAATAACCTTGAATGAATTTTGCGATATCGCCATCAAGTACTTTTAAAACATTTCCTGATTCAATATTCGTACGATGGTCTTTAACCATTGAATAGGGATGCATTACGTAACTTCTAATTTGCGAACCAAATGAGATTAATGCGCTATCTGATCGATAACTAGATTTCTCATCTTGCATATTTTGAAGTTGTAGTTGATATATTTTCGCTTTTAGTATTTGCATTGCTTTTGCTTTATTTTTTATTTGTGATCTTTCATTTTGAACATTTACTACTAATTTTGTCGGCAAATGTGTAATTCTTACTGCTGAATCGGTTGTGTTAACACTTTGTCCTCCAGCTCCACTAGATCTAAATGTATCTATTTTTAAATCAGAATCATTAATTTCGACTTCGATTGAATCATCAATTTCCGGAATAACAATTACTCCTGCAAAACTCGTGTGTCTTCTTCCGCCACTATCAAAAGGACTTATTCTAACAAGTCGATGAACGCCATTTTCAGCTTTTAGATACCCATAACAATTCTCACCTTTTAGACTAAATGTTACACTTTTTAATCCAGCTTCTTCACCATTTAAAAAATCGATTAACTCAAACTCATAATTATTCATTTCAGCATATCTTTTATACATTCTAAATAACATCTCTGCCCAGTCTTGTGATTCTGTTCCCCCAGCTCCTGGGTGAATTTCAATTATAGCATTAAGTTTATCGTTTTCTCCTTTAAGTAATAATTCAACACTAAGTTTTTCTGCTTTAGCTTTAAACTCCTTACTTAATTTAATAAATTCTTTTTCCATATCTTCTTCTAAAATTATAAATTCATAAACGATTTGAATTTCTTCGTAGATATCTGTTAAGCCATTTATAGCACCTTGTTTGTTTTTTAGGAGCTTTAATTCTTTAATAACTTTTTGAGCGCTTAAAGTGTT
>CBDUWI010000216.1:0-2327 GCA_965370885.1 uncultured bacterium
TTTGCTGCTCAAATTTACTATACGATGAAAAAGGAAATTGACGTTGAAGAATTAGTTAAAACTAACAATATTAAAGCCATTAATAAGTGGTTGAAGGATAAGATTCATAACTTTGGATCAAGCAAATCCCCTAGGGAATTGCTAATAGCCGTAACAAATGAGGACTTTAATCCAAAATATTATGTAGAGCTTTTGAAGGACAAATACGGCAAACTATATCTATAGGAAATCCCTTAATTGACAAAAAAGACAATCATAATTTAATGATTGTCTTTTTTCTTTATTTTTATACAAATCAATGTGTTATAATATATAATGTGATATCAATTTAATGGGGTGATTAAATGGTCTATAAAGATATTAAATATAATGAATATTCAGATAAAATGCTTGAGCAACTTGAGAAAGGTATATTTCTAACTACTAAAACAGCTAGTAAAGTAAATACTATGACAATAGCATGGGGAGCAATTAGCTTTATATGGAATAAACCTATATTTATTGTTTTCGTTAGGTATAGTAGAGATACCTATAAAATGTTGGAAAACGCTAATGAATTTACTATAAGTATTCCCTTTAATAAAGTGCTCAAAGGGGAATTATCTTACTGCGGATCGAAATCTGGTAGAGATTTTGATAAAATTAAAGAATGCAATTTGAAATTATTGGATTCAAGGACTGGGAACACACCAGTTTTAGCGGATTGTGATATGCATTATGAGTGTAAAGTAATTTATAAACAAGCTATGGAACCAGGAAATATTCAACAATTAGTTAAGGATAGATATTATAAGAATAATAACTATCATGTTGCATTTTATGGTGAAATAGTAGATTCATACATAACAAAAGGAGACGAATAATGGGACAGATTATTGATGGAAAAGAGTTATCAAAAGAAGTTAGAAGAGAAGTAAAGGTTGAAGTGGCGGCATTAAAAGCCGTTCATGGAGTAGTTCCACACTTAGTTGTAGTATTAGTAGGGAGTGATCCAGCAAGTGAATCATATGTAAGAGCTAAGGAAAGAGCTTGCGTTAGAGCTGGAATGCTTAGTACAATCATTAGAAAAGATGATGATATTGAAGAAAAAGAACTATTGGATATTGTCACTAAGCTTAACGAAGATCCTAGTGTTCATGGTGTTTTAGTTCAGTTACCTGTACCTAAACATATTGATGAAAACAAAGTTATTGATGCTATTGATATAAGTAAAGACGTGGATGGGTTTCATCCTTTAAATGTTGCTTATATGCATATGGGAAGGAAAGCTATTTTACCTGCAACTCCTAAAGGAATATTAACAATGTTAAAGAGCATAAATATGGAACTCAAAGGAAAAGATGCTCTTATAATTGGTAGAAGTAATATAGTAGGAAAGCCCGCAGCAATGCTATTAATGGGAGAACATGCTACAGTTACAATTGCTCATTCAAGAACTAAAAACTTAAAGGAAAAATGCTTGCAAGCTGACATTATTGTAGCTGCAGTTGGTAGACCAAATACTGTTACAGCAGATATGGTAAAAGAAGGTGTTGTTATTATAGATGTTGGCGTAAATAGAGTTGATGGAAAATTAGTAGGCGATGTTGATTTTGAAAATGTTAAAGACAAAGCTTCTTATATAACTCCTGTTCCTGGTGGAGTAGGACCAATGACAATAGCTTCACTTTTACAAAATACAGTAGAATGTTTTAAGAGAAGCTTATAAAATGATTGAAAGATACCGCAGAGACTTTGTTCATAGTATATTTGATGATCAATCGAAGTTTAATGCATTCCTATTAGTAGAATTATATACATTGGACGCATGGAGCAAACTAGGAATAATACCTGTGGAAGATGTTGAAAAGATTAGGAAAACGGCTAAATTTAGCGTAAAAAGGATTAAAGAAATAGAATTAGAAACAAAGCATGATATCATTGCTTTTACTAGAAACATAAGTGAATCTCTAGGTGAAGAGAAAAAATGGGTACATTATGGTTTAACATCCACAGATGTCGTTGATACTGCAAACGGATATATGTATAAACTTGCTAACGATATTCTATGGAATGATCTATTAGAATTTAGTGATGTACTAAAGAAACAAGCTATTAAATATAAGTCTACTGCTTGCATAGGAAGAACTCATGGAGTTCATGCAGAAATCACTTCTTTTGGCTTAAAATGGGCGTTATGGTACGATGAAATGAATCGTCATCTAGCACGATTTTCATTTGTAAGAGAAGAAGTAGAAGTGGGTAAAATAAGTGGAGCTGTTGGAAATTTTGCTAATACTCCACCGGAAATTCAAGATTATGTTTGTGAACAGTTAGGTATTAATTCT
>CBDUWI010000217.1:0-2318 GCA_965370885.1 uncultured bacterium
TTGATGTTGTTGATCCAATTATTAATTTAAATGGTTCGAGTACTATTTATGTTGAATATCCTTCAGTATATTCAGAACTTGGAGCAGTAGTTTCTGATAACTATGATACTGGTATTTCTGCTATTATCACAGGCGCTGTAAATAGCTCTGTACTAGGTACTTATACTATCTATTATAACTATACTGATACATCAGGAAATGTAGCTACACAAGTTTCAAGAACGGTTATAGTGCAAGATACTACTATCCCTGAAATAACTTTAAATGGATCTAGTACTGTTTATATTGAGTTTGGTGACAATTATACCGAACTAAATGCAGAAGCTACAGATAACTATGATACTGGATTAACAGTTTTAAAAACTGGCTCTGTAAATGTTGGAGTACTTGGCACTTATGTTCTAAGCTATGATATTACAGATAGTAACGGAAATATTGCTGATACAGTAACAAGAACTGTAATTGTGCAAGATACAACTAGCCCTGTTATCACTGGAACTATAACTTATAATTATACAATTACAGAAATTATTTCACTGCAAAATATAGTGGATTTATTTACTGCATCAGATATATACGAAGGTGACATGACAGCTGACATTGTTGTATCACTTGATACTCTTACAGGTTTTGAAACAACATTAGGTACATACACATTTACATTAACTGTTACCGATACTTCAGGCAACTCTGAAAGTGTAGTAGTTACAGTAAATATTATCGATGATGAAGCTCCTGTATTTTCAACTACAGCTCATATAATGACGCTTGAATATGCAGATACTTTAACACAAGAACAATTGAAAGAATATTTTGGTATTAGTTAAAAAAAGGAAGTGAACTTATGAAAAATCTACTTACTTCTTCAATATTAATCGTATGTACTCTCCTGTTTTCCTTACAGGGAGTACATGCTGATTTCTTAGAAAATGAGGAATATGTTTACTTGAACAATGTTGACGAACCAGTAACTGTTCAAGATATTCAAAATGAACTTACTGTCTTTGATGATCTCGACGGAGACTTAACTGATGAGATTTATATAATAGTTGATAACTACACTAGCAATAAAAATATTTTAGGCGATTTTATAGTCGTTTTTGGAGTTACAGACTCAGGGGGAAATGAAAGCACTGCTGCAATAACAGTTCGTAATGTTGATGTTACAGCTCCAGTGATTTCGATTGTAAGTTATATTTCTCTTTCTATTCCACAATTCAGTAATATCAATTTGAATTTACCAGTAATCAAAGCAATTGATGGTTACGAAGGAGATATATCTAATAACTTCATAATTAATGGTATTTCAGATGTTGATACTTCTACCCTAGGTGAACATGTATTAATTTATTCAATAACAGATTCATCTGGAAACACAGCTAGCGAAGAGATTACAATATCTATAGTTGATGTAACTTTTCCAGTAATAATTGGAGTAGATACTATTTACAAAAAAGATACTTACATAATGTCAACTTATGATGTGTTAGAATATTTCACAGCTTCAGACGATATTGACGGAGATTTAAGTTCAAGTCTTGTAATTGAATCAAATGAATATATTGGAAATGCTGACAAAGTAGGAACTTATTCTATGATTATATCTGTGACGGACTCTTCAGGAAATAAAGCAACTCATGAATTAATTATCAAAGTAAGAGATAATATAATTCCTTTGCTAATAATTGATAAGTACTCATGGATAGTTGTTGACAGTTACAAACTTACTGGAGTAGATTTCATTAACACTTTAAAATCAATAGGTGATTTACCTAATGACACTTATGTACAAAGTATCACTTATGATACTTATTCAGATAATTACGATCAACTTTCAAATTCACAATTTAATTTCTTCCTATTAGCATCTTCTGGTAATGAATATTCAAGAGAAATAGATCTAACTGTAATAGTTGGAATTTATGCTACTGTCACAGAAGAAGCTTCTATCTTTTCCAAGGTTGGAACTCACCTATGGGATTGGGGATGGTTATATGCAGTAGGAACTATATTTATAATTGGATTCTTCAAAGGAAAAAAATAGAAAGGAGTGTTTTTATGAAAAAGGCAGCATTATTGCTCTTTACATTTATTCTACTCTTTTCTATAGATATACCTCCAGTTCATGCTGAAGAAATTGAAGGATCTACAACAGATGATATTGATAATCAAGAATATTACGAATCAATTATCATAGATTACAATTATGATCCACTAATAACAGAGTCTGACTATGACCGTATTTACAAAGAAGATGGTCTTTGGTACGGTGTAATCGAAGTTGAGAATAGAAGAATATTTAATGTGGATTCTGTTTT
>CBDUWI010000218.1:0-2299 GCA_965370885.1 uncultured bacterium
GTCCAGTTTTGCCAGCAATTACAGATTCAGAACCAATTTTGTTTAAAACTTTAATATAATTCACATTTATCACAACCTTTATTAATTTTCTTAATCAGTATATTAACTTTATCACTTTGCACCTTAATAATATTACAATTTTATAGGTATGTCAAGTCTTTTTTTCAAAAATAATTAATTAAATTAATAAACAAATTAAAAATATCAATCTTATCATTAATTATATTGATAAAATTGATATTCATTTATAATTCTTTTTATAAACCCTTTAATAAATTATTACATTTTTCCACATAAATGAGATTGTAGTGTTTACTTCCTACAAACTCTAACACTGCTGCAGCGTCTTCTTTTCTGTTAGTTTCCAAATATGCCAATCCTAAATAGTATTCAAGCTCAATAATCAAGTACTTCTTTTTTTGCAGAGGGATTAGGTTTTGAAGTTTATCTATTGCCTCACTGTAATTCTCTTCTAATAGATATTTGGGAACTTTCAATACTTCTGCATTAATTCCTTTGTATTTCTTACTCATAATATTTTCGTACTCATTATATATTGCATTGAATTTATCTAAATCTTTTTCTTCAAATGCCAATTTCAGCAAAACTAAATAGTAAATCATCAATATTTTGGAATTTCTCTTTAACATATCTTTATCTACTTTATAAATATGATTATTAGCTAGTTCATAGTCTCCCTTGTATATGTAAGCATAAGCAAGTTTTGTATTAAAAATATTTTGATTTCCTTTAGAATACTGTATCTGCACTTTTTCTAAGTACTTATTTACGTCGCACAACATTTCCAACGCTGAATCCGGATTTCTTTTTAGCAAAATATTAATTCCTATATATCCAGCTATAACAATAACTAAAATTAATATGATTACATTATCTTCAAAATAATAATCTAGTATATAGTATACAAAAACAAATATAATAACCTTTAACGACAACTTAAGTGTATCATTGAACATGGTTTATACTTCGTTCTTTCTTAAAGCATTTATTCTAGCTGAAGCTGTTGGATGCGAATAAGTTATTTTTACGTATAGTGGATGAGGCGTTAAGTTTGCGAAGTTCTCTTTAACTAAAACCTTTAATGCACTTTCTAATTCAGAAGCGTAACCATTAACTTTGGCATAATTATCAGCTTGAAACTCGTGTTTTCTTGATATCCAAGATGTTACAATACCCATAAAAATAGAGATAGGTGATAAAAAGACACCAAATATAATTAGCCCAAAGCCAAAGTTGGATTCTGTAAATCCAAAAGCAGTACTGATAACATCATATTTCAAGATTATCATTAAAACTACTAAATATATAGATATCACTATCATTGATTGCAAGATTCCCGACCAAACATGCTTATATTTATTGTGACCTATCTCATGAGCTAATACAGCAACTATTTCTTCTGTACTCATCTTCTTAATCAAAGTGTCAAACAATACAATATGTTTAAATTTTCCAAGTCCAGAAAAGAGAGCATTCAATTTAGTAGATCTTTTAGAAGCATTCATTACACTCACTTTTGTAAAATCATATCCTACTTTATTAGTTAGTTTTAATATTTCTTCTTTTAATTCACCATCTTCTAATGGGGTTAACTTATTGAATATTGGTACAATGAGTTTCACAAAAAACAGATTCATAAATATTATGATAGCCATTAAACTAAGGATAGCAGAAATATAAAATGTACTCCCTGCATTATAATATAAGGATGCAATTAAGATGATTAATGCACCACCAAATATAAATGCTAGTACTAGTTCCTTCAATTTATCGAATATAAATGTTTTCTTTGTACTTTTATTAAAACCATATCTCTCTTCAATTGAAAAGTGATTATAATAAGATAAAGGTAAGCCAATGATAAACTCAATAAGATAAAAAGCACCAACGAAAATTACTATTTGAAAATTTCTATTATTACTTATACTAGATGAGAATTCATCAAATAATGGAAATAATCCTGCTAATAAAAATACAATAATCACAACGAGACTAACTATAGATGATAGCAATCCAAAACGATACTTTTCCATTGTATAATTAAGCCATTTTTCATATCTTTCCTTATTATATATACCTTTTAACACTTCAGGAATTGGTTCATTCCTATTTCGATAATTAAGAATTGATAAAATAAAATCAAAAATAAATGAAGCAAGAATGATTGTAATTATTAAAATAAATATAAATGTTTCCATCAAATCCTCCTAATGTAATTCCTAAATTTTATCAAATATGTTTAAGAAAACTCCTTCTTCAAGCAGGCTAAGTGGGAGAT
>CBDUWI010000219.1:0-2295 GCA_965370885.1 uncultured bacterium
AGTAATCTTATTAGTTGATTTTAGACATAATCCTTCAGAAGATGATTTTTTAATGTATAACTTTTTAAAAAGTTATGACATTCCTTGTTTAGTAATTGGCACTAAATTGGATAAAATCTCAAAAAACCTTCATATGAAACATAAAAATATTATTTTACAAGAACTTAAATTACATTCAGATGATCTTTTTATTCCATATTCATCTGTGTATAAAACTAACTTAGATGAAATTTCTAATGTTATTAAAAGCTTCATCGAGTAGAAAAATTAAATAATATAATTTATCAATTAAATTTTAATTTTGAAAATAATATAAAGTCTTAATATTACGCTTAATTGACTTTACAAACAAACATTGCTATGTTAAGATATCTTTAAATACAAGGAATAGGAAGAGTATAAAGTATGAAATCTTTTAGAGAGTTAGTGTTTGGTGTAAACTAACAGATAATACTTTAGAAAGTAACCTAGGAGTAGCTATAGTGAAATAGTAGTAATTATAGCCGTTGACAGCGTTAAAAGTCCTAAGTGCTTAGATTGTTCTAAGAACCAAGGTGGTACCACGGATTATTTGATTCGTCCTTATTTTAGGACGAATTTTTTTATTATATAAGGAGGAAAAGAAGATGAAAGAACTAGAAAAAAAGTATAATCATACAATTGTTGAGAAAGGCAAGTACGATTTTTGGCTAAAAGGTGGCTACTTTAAAAGTGGTGATTTAAGCAAGGAACCGTATTCGATTATAATTCCTCCACCAAATATAACAGGTAAATTACATTTAGGACATGCTTGGGATAACACACTTCAAGATTTAATTATTAGAAGAAAAAGAATGCAAGGATTTGATACATTATATTTACCAGGTATGGATCACGCCGGTATTGCAACGCAAGCAAAAATTGATGCTAAATTAAGAGAACAAGGTACTTCAAGATATGAAATTGGACGCGAAGAATTTCTAAAAGTAGCATGGGACTGGAAAAAAGAATATGAAGGTCATATTAGAGAACAATGGGCTGCACTTGGTGTAAGTGTTGATTACTCAAAAGAAAGATTCACATTAGATGAAGGTTTAAATAAAGCTGTTACTGAAGTTTTTATAAAACTTTATGAAAAAGGCTTAATTTATCGGGGATATCGAATAATAAATTGGGATGTTGAAGCGCAAACAGCACTTAGTAATATTGAAGTTGAACATAAAGAAGATCAAGGAGCATTTTATTTCTTTAAATATCTTTTAGAAGATGGTTCAGGATATTTAGAAATAGCTACTACTAGACCAGAAACAATGTTTGGTGATACAGCATTAATGATTCATCCTGAAGATGAAAAATATCAGGAATATTTAGGCAAAAAAGTATATATTCCCGGAACTAAAAAATTAATTCCAGTTATTGCTGACGAATATGTTGATCGTGAATTTGGTACTGGGTGTGTAAAAGTTACACCAGCCCATGATCCAAATGACTTTGAAGTAGGACAGCGACATAATCTTGATATGCCTTTATGTATGAATGAAGATGGGACAATGAATGAATTAGCTCATCAATATAGTGGTATGGAAAGATTTGCTTGTCGCAAGCAAATGGTTATTGATTTAAAAGCATCGGGACTCCTTACGAAAATCGATTCAGTTTTACATAATGTAGGACATAGTGAAAGAACAGGTGTAATAATTGAACCGAGACTTTCACAGCAATGGTTTGTAAAAATGGATCCTTTAAGCGAAAAAGCAACAGCAAATAGCAATGTTGAATTTATTCCATCACGTTTTGAAAAAACGTTTTTAAGATGGATGGATGGGACATATGATTGGTGTATTTCAAGACAGTTATGGTGGGGACACCGTATTCCTGCTTGGTATAAAGGTGATGAGATTCACGTTGGATATGACGCACCAAAAGGCGAGGGATGGCTTCAAGATGAAGACGTACTTGATACTTGGTTTAGTAGCGCTCTTTGGCCGTTTAGTACTTTAGGTTGGCCAGATAAAACTGCAGACTTTATGAGATATTATCCTAATTCAACAATGGTAACAGGGTACGATATAATCTTTTTCTGGGTAGCAAGAATGATTTTTCAAGGGTTAGAATTTACTGGCGAATCACCATTTGAAAAGTGTTTAATTCATGGGTTAATTAGAGCTAGTGATGGCCGTAAAATGTCTAAATCATTAGATAACGGTGTTGATCCGATTGAAATAAAAGAAAAATACGGAATGGATACACTCCGTTATTTCTTAACGACAAATAGCGCTCCAGGGCAAGACTTACGTTTTGAAATTGAAAAAGTTG
>CBDUWI010000220.1:0-2280 GCA_965370885.1 uncultured bacterium
TGAAAAGCGTTTTGTTGGAGATAGCCAATACGAATTAATTTACCTGTTTCAATAATCAGTTTTTGATTATCAGGAAGTAAATCACTACCTATTAGTTTAACGATTTCCATTAATTTATCTTCATCTGCTAATAAGGAAATAAGTTTTTGTCGATTATCTAAGAAATTTATATCGACATTACGATTATACCATTTGACTAAGTCAGGGATATACTCTGAATAGCTTTGCATCCAGTTAATTGCTGGATAATGACGCATATATGCTAGTTGTTTATCTAATGCCCAAAAACAATGGACAAAACGTTTTGTATTTTGGGTAACTGGTTCAGAAAAATCGGCACCTTGTGGTGAAACTGCTCCGATAATTGAAACTGAACCTATTTGTTCGTTTAAAGTTTTTATATATCCCGCTCTTTCGTAAAATTGTGATAATCTTGTCGATAAATATGGTGGGAATCCTTCTTCAGCTGGCATCTCTTCTAAGCGTCCACTAATTTCTCTTAATGCTTCGGCCCATCTTGAAGTTGAATCTGCGATTACTGCTACATGATAACCCATGTCGCGATAATATTCAGCAACGGTAATTCCGGTATAAATACTAGCTTCACGGGCAGCAACTGGCATATTTGATGTATTGGCGATTAAAACAGTTCGCTCAATCAATAAGTCATTTGATTTCGGATCAATTAGAGTTGAAAACTCACTTAATGCTTGTGTAATTTCATTTCCTCTTTCACCGCAACCTACATAAATGATTATGTCTGCATCACACCATTTAGCTATTTGGTGTTGCATCATTGTTTTTCCGGAACCGAATCCTCCCGGAATAGCAGCTGTCCCACCTTTAACAATTGGAAATAAAGTATCGATGATGCGTTGTCCTGTAATTAAAGGTAAAGTTGCTTGAATTCTTTCAGCAATTGGTCTTGGTGTTTTTATCGGCCAACGATGAACAAGCGTTAATTCATGTAAGATATCATGATTGTCTTTAATTACAGCTACAACATCGTGAATTTGGTATTTTCCGTTTGCGGAAACTTTAATAACTTGTCCTTCGATTCCTTTGGGAACCATTAGACGATGCTCAATAAGTCTCGTTTCAGGTAACACACCATATATTTGGCCATGTGTTACAAAATCACCTTTTGAAATTCTTAAAGTTACATCCCATTTTTTATCTTTATTTAATGTTTCAACATTACTACCAATTGGAATAAAAGCACCATTTTCTTCAGCGATACTCTTCAATGGTCTTTGAACTCCATCAAAAATATTACTAATAATCCCCGGACCAAGAGTTAACGATATCGCTTCCTTAGTCGAAAATACTGGTTCTCCTGGTTTAAGATTAGTTGTTCTTTCATATACTTGAATAATTGTGAACTCTTTTGATATTTGAATTACTTCACCCATCAGTCTTTTATGCCCGACAAAAACCATTTCCAACATAGAAAATGTTTTTGTATCTTTCACTTTAATGACAGGGCCATTTATTGAATAAATAACATTTTGTTTCATCAAATCACCTCGCAATAAATAATCTAATTACGAATAAATAAATTAGAGTTTTCAAAAAACCATTGTTTCTTTTCTTCTAGTCGAACATCGATAGTTTCATTAATCTCGATACTTTTTTTCACACTAGAAGCAATAAAACCACCAATTAAAATGGTGTCATTTGTATTTTTTGTTAGGTTTTTAAAATTAGCTTTTGATAAGATTTTCTTGATCATTTCATCATTTTTATTGTAAGTAATGATGATATCGTCAGTATTTAATAGCTTTAGAGATGTCAGTAATTTTGCTTCCATTCGACGAAGATAATCATTAGTTTTAAGATAGTTAAATGTTTTTTTAATTATGTCATTAAATACATTTTCTATTAATACTTGTCTTTCTTGCATTAATAAACGACGATTCTTGTTGTTGATTTTATTAATTTCTGAACTGTGGTCTGTATTTAAGGAACGTAATTCTACAATTAAAAAACGATCTATATTATCTTCAATCTCATTTCTAATTCTACTTAATTCTCTATTTTTAACTTCACTAATTTCTTTTTCTAATCTATTGATATCCAAAGAACCTAACGATGTTATTTCTTTCTTAAAAAAATTAAATAATGTTGTGTTGTTATTGTATTCCATTTGCTTCACCTCATATCTTAACGCCAATTGCCTCACTAACATACTTATTAATCATTTCGCTGACATTAGACGCTCCGTGTCGATCAGGAATTTCCACTATTAATGGTTTTGTTTGTTTAAGCTTCAATTCTGAT
>CBDUWI010000221.1:0-2266 GCA_965370885.1 uncultured bacterium
TAAATGTTCTTGGGGTAGCTAGTTTGCTAGATTTAAGTTGTGTTATATTTTCGCACAATGTAACTGTAAAACCAGAAATAATATCCAAAGCTAATGAACTACAAATCCCAATATTAAAAACAAATTTAAGCACTTCAGAAACCGTTATTTTTCTTCATAAACTAGGTGTTGAAAATTAAGTATTCTTACGACCTACATATCCATTCAATACTGTCACCTTGCGCTGACGAACTTATGACACCAAATAATATTTTAAACATGGCTATGCTAAAAAAACTGGATTTTTTGGCTGTTACAGATCACAATACTACAAAACAACTTAGGGTACTTCAAGAACTTGTTAGTTCTTATGATTTTGTTTTTATACCAGGTGTTGAAGTAACAGTAAAAGAAAATTTTGATGTTCTTTGTTTATTTAAAACGTTTAAAGACGCTATTTTCTTTGATGATTTTCTTGAAAAAAATCTAGATGGTGAATGGGGAACATTTACCAAAGATAATCAGGTTATTACTGATATATATGATTTAACTGTAGAAACTTTTAATACACCTTTAACTTCAACAAAGATACCTTTTAAAGAGCTAGTTAGTGAAACAAGAAAACTTGATGGGGCAATAATCCTTTCGCACATTGATCGAAGTTCACACAGTGCCTTAAACGTATATAAATTAGATGAAATAGAGTTTGATGCTTTAGAAATACAAAAGTATTATAGGGATGAATATTTAGCTAAAAATCCTGGCTTAAAAAAGCATAGAATACTTTTTAATTCTGATTCACATTCTTTAATGTCAATATCAGAAAAAGAATATATTGAACTTGAAGATAAGACTATAGAAGCATTCTTTAAGTTTATTAGAGGTGAATCAAGTGAATGAATTATCTTTACATATACTTGATATTTGTCAAAATTCTATTAGTGCTAATGCTACCTTAATTGAAATAATAATTAAAGAAGACATTAATGCAAATTTATATCAAATCGAAATAATTGATAATGGCTTAGGTATGGATAAAAATACATTGTCAGAAGTGTCAGATCCTTTCTTTACAACTAGATCTACAAGAAAAGTAGGAATGGGTGTTTCACTTTTTAAAATGGCAGCGGGGATGGCAAATGGGTACTTCAATGTTAAATCTCAAGTTAATAAAGGGACTACAGTAACAGCTGTATTTCAACATAATCATATAGATAGAGCCCCTTTAGGTAATATTGAAGAAACAATAGTGGTTTTATTACTAAATGAGAAAACAACAGATATTCGTTATGAACATTATGTCAATAACAATCATTATTTACTTGATACAAGAGAAATAAAAAAAGTGTTAGCTGGAGTTCCATTCACTGATTGTAATGTAATTCAGTGGATTAAACAAAATATAAAAGATGGAATTGAAAATTTACATAAGGAGGAATCAACATGAAATCATTAGATGATCTCAAAAAAATTAGAGATGCAGCTCAATCAAAAGTTGTAATGAGAGGAAAAATGGATGGGATTAGGATATTAGTCGGTATGGCTACATGTGGCATCAGTGCTGGTGCACGTCCTGTTATGAACCTATTTGTTGAGGAAATAGCAAAACATAACCTTAATACCGTAACTGTAACACCGGTTGGTTGTATTGGTGAATGTGCCATTGAACCAATTATAGAAGTTTTACAAGGAGAAGAAAGAACAACTTATTGTAAAGTAGATTTAGAAGCTGCAGAAAGAATTTTCAATGAGCATATTATCGGTGGCAAAGTTGTCTTAGATTATGTGATTGGTAAATATAGATTATAGGTGGTGAACATATGATAGAAAGAGCACATGTACTTATCTGCAGTGGTTCAAACTGTATTGCTAGAGGTGCAAAATCACTTCGTAAAGAGTTTGAAGAACATTTAACCAGATTAGGAATCAGAAATGAGATTAAGTTAGTTAATACAGGATGCATAGGATTATGCGAACAAGGACCTTTCGTTATTGTTTATCCCGAAGGAGTATTCTATGCTTTAATTAAAGTTAAAGATATCAAGATTATTTGTGAGGAACACTTATATAAAGGAAGAATAGTTGAAAAACTTGTTTTTGATGAAGCGTTAACTGAAGATAAAGAAGTTAAAGCTTTTGATGAAATTAAGTTTTACGCTAAACAAACTCGTGTTGCCTTAAGAAATTGCGGATTAATAAACCCTGACGATATTGAAGAATATATCGCCAAAGATGGATATCGTGCTTTAGGTAAAGCACTATTAGAAATGACTCCTTTAGAAGTAGT
>CBDUWI010000222.1:0-2217 GCA_965370885.1 uncultured bacterium
ATCAGGAACAGGAAATACATTAAGTTCGTTAATTCTTTGATGATCATTTCTTAAAGCGATCGTTCCATTAGTTATAAGAAGTTTCAATAAGTTACCATCAATTACAGTTGGGTTCATACTTTTTCCTCCAATTTATATCTATTTATAATATAATATTTTTATTTTTTGAAATCTTTTCATATTCTATCACACATATTTTATAAATGCAAATGCAATAACTATGACTAGTTTAACCCATTCATTATATGTTTAATGGCTCATACTTTGAATATCAAAGTAAAATCCCTTACTTGTGGGCTTTTGGAAAAGCGATACCATAAACAAAAGCTGTTCTCATAAACTTTTTTTGAAATAATATATTAAAATCATTTATTTTCAAGCTCGCAATATAATCTCTATTTAGATGACATCCACTTGAAATTATTATCCAAGGCGGAGTTAAAATTTTAAATAAAATTTTAAGTGGTTTTCTTTCAGATAAAATTATCATATATTGAAACCATACTTATCACTTACTCCCTTGTATTACTTAATTCTTTCACAACTTATGAAGAGGATTTTATACGATTAATCTGCTTTTTAAAAAAAAGTGTTTTTAACTATTGATTTTTATATATTATGTGTTAGAATTATACGTGCTTGAAATTCACTAATGATTGGAGGACTTAACTATGGCAAGAGAATGTTCTGTAACTGGGAAAAAAGGTATGAGTGGTAATAACCGTTCACATTCTTTACATACAACAAAAAGAAGATGGAAAGCAAACCTTCAAAAGGTTAAAGTTGTTGATGAAGACGGGCAAGTTAAAAGAGTCCTAGTTTCGGCTAGAGCTTTAAGAAGTGGGCTAGTTAAACGCGCTTAGACATTTACATAATAGCCGATTATATCGGCTTTTTTTAAACAATATTTTAAAAGCACTCACTTTAAATGAGTGCTTTTTTTATTTTGATTCATTTTGATGGATTACAAGTAATAATCCTTCCTTAAAAGATACTGACCCTTCTTTTTCGTTGGAAATACATAGAGGGTTTTCGGTATCGAGGTAATCGATATCTGTTTCATATAAAAATCCTTTTAAATGCAAATCAATCACATCTTCTATCGCAAAAAAGGAAATGTAACTATGCGTATTCTTTATATTATAATCACCCGGGTCTAGCATGTACATTGCTAACTCGTCAGTTACTATTGATATATTACCTAGTTTTAGTAAATTTAGATTGGCGTAACTATGATCGAATCTATGACCAATTCCACCGTAAATCATAATTTCCGAATAATCCTTTTTTAGAGCTTCTTTTACAGCTAAAAAAGTATCTGTATAATCCTTTACTTTATCAAACTTCATAATATCTTTAGTAAATGATTTTATCAATTCAAACTCTTCTTTATTTACACTATCAAAATCACCAATAGCTAAATCAAATGATATTTTATTTTCAGCTAAAAAGTAAGCGCCTTGATCAACACCAATTATAAACTCTTGGTCTTCTATTTCATATAAAGATAAAATATCATAATTTAATGGTCCGGTAAATATCTTGATAATCATTTTAAAGATTCCATTCGCAAAAGAGGATCATTGCTATGGAAAATGTAAGAACCAGCGACAAGAACATCCGCTCCAGCATTTTTACATAGTTTTGCTGTATTCTCATTAATTCCACCATCAACAACAATTAATAGGCCTGGATTTAATCTGGTCTTCAATTCTTTCAATTTAATAATTTTAAATAAACTCTCTTTAATAAACTTTTGGCCACCAAATCCCGGTTCAACACTCATCACAAGAACTTGGTCAATCATCGTAATGTATTTTTCAACTTCACAAATATCAGTATTTGGCTTTACAGAAATACCTACTTTTGCACCCTTTTTTTTAATTAAATTAATAACTGATAAAGGGTTTGCTGTCGCTTCCAAATGAAAAGTAATTCTATCACTTCCAGCAGCAATAAAATCAGCAACGTGTTTTAAGGGATCCGAGATCATTAAATGGGTATCTAGTACCTGCAATGTATACCTTCTTAAACCCTTAATAACTACAGGACCAATAGTGATATTCGGTACAAAATGACCGTCCATCACATCAATATGTAACCATTCAGCTGATTTGATTGTAGATATTGATTCTTCTAAATTGCCAAAATCTGCTGATAAAATAGAAGGTGCTATAATCATTTTTCTCACTCCTAATACTTTATTTTTTGTTCCTT
>CBDUWI010000223.1:0-2211 GCA_965370885.1 uncultured bacterium
CATAATATCTTCTGATAATTGATAATCTTTTAAGATTAAGAATATTGAATAAAATACCATATCTTTAGTTTGATAATAAATCTCGTCGAATACTTCGATATTCCCATTCTTAAGCTCTTTTACAAGAGCATTAATATCTTTGTTTACCATTTTAAATCACCTCGCTTTAAAGTCATTTTAACATGGTAAATAATGATAGTAAAGATAATAATTTGGGGATGAAGCAGGCATAATGCCCGCTTCAACACCGTGGAATTAATTATAAATGAAGTTATTCTTCATCAGTATAATTTTGAACTCGTTCTGCTAATTCTTTTCTTAATGCATCAAGATTATCTTCCCATTCAGTTCTCATTTGATTAGTTATTCTGCTTCTTACTTGTGCCATAATTTCAGCAATTTCATCTTCTGTTAGATCAGTATGTAACATTAAATGAGATTCTGTGCGAGTCATGATTGCTGCATTAATTCTAGTAACTATTGCATCAACTTGTTCAGGAGTAAGTTCTGGTTGATCTTCAAGATGCTCTTGTAATTTATGTCTAAATTGTTCCATTCTAGCTTCTTTTAAAACTCTATATGCATTTTTTTGAGCTTCTGTTAGTAATTCTTGACCTTCATGAGCTTCTTTTATAATTGCTAGTAAATCTTTAACTGCCATATCAACTGCATCTTCTAAAGTAAGTTCTTCATCAATTGTTTGAGCGTATAAAATTAATTTTAATTTAGCTGGAGTAATTCCTAGATCTTCAGCTTGAGCTAGTAAATCTTCTAATGTGTAATCATCAGAAATTACTTCACCAGTAATATGGTTCATTGCTAAGAATAATCCTACTCTTGCTCTAATTCTTGCTCTTAACATTGTAACAAGACCATCATTTTTTTCTCCACCAAGTACTGAGAATAATACAACATTGTCTATAGCTTCAACATCAATGAATCCTGCTTCAGTTGCTAGGATAATAAACTGTTCAATTGCATCTTCAATATTCCATCCAATGAAATCTTCATCGATACATAACATTTTAGCGTCTTCATTATTATAACTATACGATACTACAATATCATTTTCATCAACGATGAATTCAATCGATGGATTAATGTCGACTGATACATAAACGAAATCTTCTGCAGCAGCTGCTTCCTCTGTGTCAGCACATGCTACTAAAGTAAATAGTAATGTTAAACCTAGTAATACACTTCCTAATTTTTTAATCATTTTTCAAATACTCATATTTTCTATTTTTTCTTTCTCACTGTATAAACAACTGAACTATGGTTTTTATTGGTAAAAAATAAAAATAAATTAATTTTCTGTTTAAAGTATATAAATTGCTGCTAAACAATTGTCAGTATATAATAAGGATATGGTATAATATATATAGAAAAATTAAAGGGGTGACACTATGGATTATCGCTATAAAATTCAAAATAAGGAAATGGATAATTTGTTTGAAGCTATACTGAGTTTAGAAACTATCGAAGAATGTTATAGATTCTTCGATGATCTTTCGACAATAAATGAATTAGAAGCTTTTGGCCAAAGATTTACTGTTGCTAAGATGCTACATGAAAAGTGTACTTATCAAGAAATAGAAAAACAAACCGGAATAAGTGCAGCGACAATAAGTAAGATATCAAAATCATATACTTATGGACCTGGTGGTTATAAATTAATAATTGAAAGATTAGAAAAATAGAAAAAGAGGTGGATTATGAAAATAGTTACTTTACTTGAAAATGAAACAATTGATAAATCATTAAAAAGTTCTCATGGCCTAAGTATTTACATTGAAGAAAATAATCAAAAGATTCTTTTTGATCTCGGACCAAATAATAATTATCTTAAGAATGCAAAAAAATTAGGCGTTGATTTAAAAGAAGTAGATACTGTTGTTATATCACATGGGCATTTTGATCATGGAAGTGGCATTAAAAAGTTTTTGGAAATTAATAAGAAAGCTACAATTTATCTTTCAAAAGATGCTTTTAATAAGCAGTATAAAAAATTAGGTGCATTTCGTATTCCAATAGGAATAAAGAAACCAAAAGATTTAGATAGAATTGTATTAATAGATATGGATTATAAAATAAATGATAATTTGAAAATCTATTCTGATGTTGAATACGTTTCACAGTTAATTGGAGATAATTCACTCTTAACTAAAAGAGATGGGGAATATTCAATAGATAAGTTCGATCATGAAATAT
>CBDUWI010000224.1:0-2205 GCA_965370885.1 uncultured bacterium
AATTACATTTCTTAGGTTATCTATGTCCTTACGTGCATCTAAATCTATCATTACAGATACTACATGTTTTACAATACTCTCATTATATGCACTATCAAAAAATGTCATTCCTTGGTGTGTCATTTATTATCACACAGTTATATTGCTATAATATTCTAAGAGTTGTCTAATATATGCTTAATATCTTCCAGTAACGTATTTAAATCATCATTACTCATATTCCCAATAAAGTTTTTTATACCATTTCTGACAGAATCTCTTAAAAACAGTTCATTAATAATAGTCTTTGTAGATGTACTAACACCTTTTGATTTTGAAGATGCAGCAATTTGTTCGAACAATATGTCTATAACGTTACAAGCAGTATGAACATTTCCGTCTCTCTCTATATCTACATGACCTTTACGAACTATATTTCCTAAATTTCGTAGCGTCATCTTATATGTACCATGTTGTATGTTACATAGATATTTTCTACATTAATGACGCTTATTCTTTATCATCGACCAGTCAAATTCCGCTGCCTTATCATGACCACAGAATGGACAACCTTCGATATCAGGTGTTTTCTTAATGGGTAGACCACAATTCATACACTTAGCATCACTATCTCCAGGTACAAGCGCAACCTTTGTATGACAGTTAGCACCCGTACATTTTGCTGTCATGCTAGTAGGATTTATCTTCATACTGTGCTCGTGACACGTGGGACAATCGAAGTCATGGTTATCTTCGTGTTTCTTAACTACCTCAGAATCTTTAACAGATATGTCCTTTATTGACCTGCCAGTTCTTTCTCTTGCCTTGCTTATAATATCTGATATCTCATTTGTACTTTCTTTAGGTAGTTTAGTAACACCCTTACCAGAAACGTCTTTGTTAGAGACCTTTTTTTCTATGTCACTAACAGCGTCCTTTATAGGTTGTATTTCCTCTCTTACAGTCTCCTTTACCACACTGCCTACAGTTTCTCCTACTCTCAGAGCAATTTCGTCTTCCTGCTTACTAAATCTAGGTCTAATACCCTCATTTGCATTTTCACTCATAATAGATTCCTCCTTCAGTATATACTTTCAAATATGTTTCGATTATATATCATCTTTACTTATTACACTCGCAACAGTCTCATTATTTGTATTATCTTTCCGCATGTCATTATTTGGAACTTTATCTACAGTATTGCTATCAACTGGTATCATATTTGCACTATCGTCGTCTTTAGCTATGTTACTATCCTTGACTGTCTTATTATCTACAACAGTATTAATACCGCCTTTTATATTACTGAGCTCGTTATTTAACTTGAGTATTGTATCTTCCATACGACTCATTTTGTCTCCAATAGCAATCATAGCATCATTACTATTTTCAACATATTCAATCATCTTTCTCATAGCAAGATCTTGATTAGGGCTTTCACCTTGACTGGGTCCTCCTGGGACAGCTTCTTGTACAATATCCTCACTATATTGCTGCTGTCCTGTATAACCTACCTGGCTATTTTGAATTTCCCCAGTTTTTATGATGTCATCTTGATGTATCATTAACATCTTTCTAGCAGTACCTATTGATATACCACCTTGAGATTCTGCATATGAAGCAACATGCTCTGGGTTATTTGGATCTAGTGATAGTAACATCTGTAAATCGGATTCTTTACCATCACCATTGTTTACAGTTTGACCACCAGGTTGCTGTCCTTGTCCTCCGCCCATTGCATAGTCTATTACATCTCCAGTTCTCTTGCTTCCAATTGTATTTTTTAACGCCGTTATTATAGATGCAGCATCTGAATTTGCACCTATACCTTGTCCTATACCGTATGCAAGATTAGAATTTAGAAAATCATGTATAAGACCACCACCGCCGCTCTCGTTGTTACCTTGATTAGGAGAAAATGCATCTTCTACCACAGTTGCTGCTAGATCTCCTACCTTTCTTTCAACAGCATCATGAATAGGACTTGAAGATAACTGCTTAACTGCATTAGCAAGTCCAATTACCTTCTGTATTTCTGAAACTGTACCTTTATCATATCCTAGAAGATCTTGTTCACTACCGGCAGCATTTGCATTACTTTCTGCTATCATTCTTTCAGCAGTCATTGCAGCAGCTTCTCTTGCCATCTCACGTGCAGTATCAGCACTAACATACTGAACTTCTTCATCACCAGTATCATCGTCACCCATGATATAACACCACCAT
>CBDUWI010000225.1:0-2195 GCA_965370885.1 uncultured bacterium
AATAATATCTGGAGCGATTATACAATTGATGTCTTAGGCAGAGATCATGAGCTTGTAAAAACTGTAAGACTAGACCAAACTCAAAGTATTCTTGATATAATTAATGATACTTTAAGTAGATTGGGGTTGTTCCAATGAAAAAGCTATTTATAATTAGCCTGTTTTTGGTAGTCTTATTAAGTGGCTGTAAAGGAAGCTCAACAGTATATAACTTTAAAGTTAGAAAAGATGATTACTATATAAGTGAAGATGGTAATATAATAATTAACTATAAAACAGATTCGAATGGACAATTAATTGAATTGAATATTGATCGTTTACTTAAACTAGAAGACATATTATTCTTGAATCCCTTAATTGATTACGATTATGTTCTTGAAGGATTTATTGGAGATATTTTTATCGAACCTGGATTTATGTGTACTGATTATAATGATATGTTAGTGCCAATAAATATTGAAATCGGAAGTACGAGATTTAAATATAATCGTAACGAATGTGAATATCAAGAAGTGGATAGAAATAATATATTTAAAGGTGGATTATATTCAAGAAAATATAATTTAAATGAAACGATCAATGTTTCAAAAGATACAATAGTAAGTATAACTGTGTATGATGAAAATTCGATAGAGAATTTTGTTGATATATTAAACTTACCGCATACTGTGGAAATGTTAGGAGTAAATAGTATAATAATAAATTATTCACGCGATGGCTATTCATCACCAGTTATTAATTATTATCATGATATGGCAATTATTGAACAACTAATATTGAAACATCAAAAAATTGATAAAGCCGTTACGGAAATTTTAGGATTTACTTTGGATGTTAATTTACTTGATTTTGATCAGCTTGATGATATTGTTCCTTTAATAGATGATTTCATTGAATATTATGATTTCGAAATAACCGCTTTAGATGAGTTAAATGATTTAATAGGAGTAATTAGCGATGAAGATGTTGTTCCAGAAGAAGAACCAGAAGAATAGTAAAATGATGGAAAAGATAAAAAGGTTGTGATGTTTTGGAGATTTCAATAAGAACTATGGAGTTAAGTGATGTTCAATATGTTCATGAAGAAGAACAAAAAGTTTTTGGTAGTAAATTAAGTTTAAAAGCTTTATGTAATGATGTTATGTATAATGAAGCGACAAGATACTTTATCGTAACTGTCGATAATAAAAGAGCAGGTTACGTTGGGATCTTACTAAGTACTACTAATGCAGAAGTTATGAATTTATTTGTTTCTTTAGACTATAGAGAATTAGGAATTGGGAAAAAATTAATGACAAAAGTTATCGATGTTTGTCTTGAGGAAAAGATATTAATGATTAATTTAGAAGTTAGACAAGGCAATGATTTGGCCATTAAGATGTATGAGGGATTTGGGTTTAAGCATATTAAAATGATTGAAAAATATTATAAGAATAATGATAATGCTATAGTAATGGGTATGAATTTAGGAGGTAAATAAGTGATAGTATTAAGTGTAGAAAGTAGTTGCGATGAGACTAGTGTAAGTATTATTAGAGACGGGAAAGAAGTCTTAAGTAATATTGTATTAAGTCAAATCGATATTCATAAAGAATATGGTGGGGTTGTTCCTGAAATAGCTTCAAGGGAACATGTTAAAGGTATTACAATGGTATTTGAGAAAGCTTTGAAGGAAGCAAATATTAATAAAAAAGATATTAATTTGGTTGCGGTAACTAAAGGTCCGGGACTAATTGGAAGTTTATTAATTGGAGTTAATGCTGCTAAAGCTTTTGCGTTTAGTAACGATATAGAAATTATTGGAGTTCATCATATTGCTGGACATATTTATGCAAATGCTATAAGCGAAGATTTAGTATTCCCATTAATTTGTTTAGTTGTGAGTGGTGGACATACCGAATTAATTTTGATGAAAGAACATTATGATTTTATTAAGCTTGGTGAGACTTTAGATGACGCTGTTGGTGAAGCATTTGATAAAGTTGCAAGAACTGCGGGATTAGGGTATCCTGGGGGACCTGTTGTGGATAAACTTGCAGCTGAGGGGAAGCCAAGTTATAAGATGCCTAATATTAGTTTAGGTAATACATATAATTTTAGTTTTAGTGGAATAAAATCACATATTATTAATCTAGTGCACAATATAAATCAAAGAAAAGAAGAAGTTAATATTCCTGATCTATGTGCAAGTTTTC
>CBDUWI010000226.1:0-2115 GCA_965370885.1 uncultured bacterium
GTTTCAATAGACTCGAAATTTCTTTTTGCGGAAAGAAGATTACTTAGTTACTTTTTATTTGATGCAAATTATGTATTCAAATTTAACAAAGAATTTGGTGAAATATTTTATATTAATTCAAAAGCAAGAGATATAAAATTAATTATTGAAGATTTACATTATAAAAATCTAGAAATAGCAAATAAATCAAATATAGCATTAGAAGACTTCCTTAATATTTTAAATCCAGAACAATTACATTTTTACAATAATAAAGTAAAAAATAAGATGATTAAGCTGTTTGATGAGGAATATTATGATCTGATAAGTGCTATTCAAGACTATATTAATTCGTTACTCCAAATCGAGATTGGCGAGAAAATCTCAAGCGCAAAAACTGTAGAAGAGAAGATTAAACTAGCGGAGTACCGCGATGTTTATATTAAGGAGGTAAAACATGGACAAAGATAAAATCATTCAAGAACTAGTTGAAATTAGTAAGATAAAAGGTTACTTAGCTGTTCAAGAAGTATTGAAATTTGTTAGTGATGAAACTGAAGCATTTGATGAAATTATAGCTGAACTTGAAAAAAGACAAGTTGATGTTGTAAGTGAAGCAGCAATGGTTAGTTATGACAACACTAAATTTGAAGATGAAGATGATGCTACTGGCGATGATTTAATAAAATTTGGTGATGATGAGTTAGATCCAAGCATTGTTCTAGATTTAGATTTTACAAAAGATATCGAAGAAGAACTTCTTCATGATAAATCATTTGAAAATCAAATCTCAATAAAGGTTGATGATCCAGTTCGTATGTATTTAAAAGAGATAGGTAGAGTTGATTTATTACATGGCGATCGCGAAGTTACATTAGCTATTGACATTGTTAATGCAAAACTTGCAAAAGAACAATTTGATAATTTAGTTTCTGAGGGCGAAGAGATATCTCCAGTATATAAAAAAGAAGTTGAAGAAATCATGTTCATGGGGGAATTAGCGAAAAACAAATTAGTTGAAGCTAATTTAAGACTCGTTGTTTCAATCGCTAAAAGATATGTTGGTCGTGGGATGCAATTTCTTGATTTAATTCAAGAAGGAAACATGGGTCTTATGAAAGCTGTTGGTAAGTTTGACCATACTAAAGGATTTAAGTTTTCTACTTATGCAACTTGGTGGATTAGACAAGCGATTACAAGAGCGATTGCTGATCAAGCAAGAACAATTAGAATTCCAGTTCATATGGTAGAAACAATAAATAAATTAGTTAGAACTCAACGCCAATTAATTCAAGAATTAAAACGTGAACCTTTACCAGAAGAAGTAGCTGAACGAATGGGAATTACAGTAGAAAAAGTTCAGATAATTCAAAAAGTAGCTCAAGAACCAATATCTTTAGAATCACCAGTAGGTGAAGAAGAAGATTCTAGTTTAGGCGATTTTATTCCTGATCCAGATACGCTAACTCCAATGGAGTTTACCTCAAAAGTAATGCTTAAACGTGAACTTGATAATGTCCTTGAAACATTAACAGATAGAGAAGAGAAAGTGCTCAGAATGAGATTCGGATTACTTGATGGCCGCAGTAGAACACTTGAAGAAGTAGGTAGAGAGTTTGGAGTAACACGTGAACGCATTAGACAAATCGAAGCAAAAGCTTTACGTAAGTTAAGACACCCATCAAGATCTAAAAAACTTAAGGATTTTATGAGTGGAAAATAGTAAATTATCACTAAGACTAAATAGCTGCCTGAAATTCACTGATGGTTTTCTTAAACTAGCCGATATTGGTACTGACCATGCATTGCTACCTATTGCCGCAATTAAAGAAGGATATGTTTCAAAAGCGTTAGCGATTGACAATAAACACGGACCATTTGTAATTGCATTTAGCAATGTTAAAAAGCACAAATTAGAAGATCAAATTGAAGTTGTTTTAGGTGACGGTTTAGAAAAACTAGATGACTTAGTAGATGTTGTTGTGATAAGCGGTATGGGTGGAAATTTAATCGCAAAAATTATTCAGCAACATAGCCTTAAAAACGTTAAAAGGCTCATATTACAACCAAATAGTGATGCTTTTAAAATAAGAGAAGTATTACACAAAATAGATTTTCAAATAATCGATGAATTAG
>CBDUWI010000227.1:0-2112 GCA_965370885.1 uncultured bacterium
GGTGAGAAGATGAAAGTTTCGATTGTTAGAGCTTTAATTTTTAAACCAGGCACAATCCTTTTAGATGAACCAACTAGTTATTTAGATGTTGAATCAATTTATCAACTTGAAATGATTGTTGGAGAATTAAAAAATGAAATAAACTTTATCATCGTATCTCATGATGTATCTTTTATGAGTAACTTAGAAGAAGATTCTATTAGATTGGAGGGAGAATATGTTCATCGTCAAAACGGTAAATGAAACATTTGAAATAATTGAAAATAATTTTAGTAATTACGATTTAAGAATTAAAAAAATTCTCGTTAAAGATTCATTAAATTATGTAAGTGCTAAAGATGTATTTTCGAAAGAAAATCTCCCTCATTTTAATCGTTCTATTGTTGACGGTTACGCTGTTGATTTTAATAGTGTGAAATTAGCAACTCCCTCAACTCCAGCTATCTTAAAATACGGTGGCGAAGTATTGATGGGTAAAGAGTCAAAGTTCGAAGTATTTTCAGAAATTGCTATATACGTACCTACTGGTGGACATTTACCAAAAGGAGCTAATAGTGTGGTCATGATTGAAAATACTGATACTTTAGCTGATGAAGTTATCATTAATAAGAGCGTTACTATGAATGAAAACGTCTTATTAAAAGGTAGCGATATTGAAATAGGAATGAAAATTGTTAATAAGAATACTTTAATAACACCACTTTCAATTGGTGCTTTAAAAGCGATAGGTGTTAATGAAATTGGGGTATATGAAAAACTAAGTGTTACGCTTATTTCTACTGGTGATGAAATTGTTGAAGATAAAACATCTTTAGAAATAGGAGAAATAAGAGATATTAATAGTTATACTGTAAGTAACCATTTAAAAAATAAGAATCTAATCATTGCTGAAAATATCATCATTAATGATGATTTTGATTTATATAAAAATACAGTATTAAAAGGTTTTAAGAATACTGATATTGTTATCTCAAGTGGTGGTAGTAGTGTTGGCGATAAAGATTACACATTAGATATCTTGCGTAGTATTGGTGCGACTATCTTAGTTCACGGTATAAACATAAAACCTGGTAAACCAACTATAATCGCTAAATATAATAATAAACTATTTTTAGGGTTGCCGGGGCAACCAACTAGTGCTTTTATTGTTTTAAATACATTTTTAAATAAAATTGTTAATACAATATACAAACAAACTAATGTCTTACCTACCCCTTATATCGAAGCTATATTAGATACAAATGTTCATTCGGCTACAGGGAGAAAAATGTATCAATTAGTTAAGATTACTAATAATGATTCTAACGAATTAATCGCTACTCCTTTATTTGCTAAATCAGGAATGATTAATTCCTTAAAAGAAGCAAGTGGTTATATTATTATTGAGGATACAACGGAAGGTTATAGCGCCCTTGAAAAAGTAAAAGTATATAGGTTGGGTGATTAATATGGAGAGAAATGTTTATTTAAAGAGCGTTGATCTAAAAGAAATAACTCCAATAATTGCTTTATTACTTAAAGAAATTAATTATAAAACTAATTATGAAATAATCAGTGTTTATAATTCTTTAAATCGCGTTACTTATGAAGCGTTTTTTTCGCTTGTTTCTTCGCCTTTTTATAGTTCTTCAGCTATGGATGGGATCGCTTTAAAAGCAGAGTTAACTTATCAAGCTACGGAATCAACGCCAGTAAGGATAAAGAAAGAAGATTATATTTACGTAAATACGGGAAATATGATTCCCCTAGATTATGACGCAGTTGTGATGATCGAAGATGTTATTGAGAATAATGATGGTTCAATTTCCTTAATAAAAAGCGCAAGACCTTTTCAAGATATTAGACCAATTGGTGAAGATATTGTTGAAGGTGATATGATACTTCCGAAAAATCATAAATTAAGACCTGTTGATATTTCGGCATTGCTAAGTGGCGGAATAAAGGAATTAAAAGTAATTAAAAAACCAAGGATTGCTATTATTCCTACGGGTGACGAAATTATAACGGATGTTGCTGATTTAAAAGCGGGGAAAATAATTGATTCTAATTCATTTTTTATTCAAAATGAAATTGAATTAATCGGTGCTGAGTCAAAGATTTTCAATATCCAAG
>CBDUWI010000228.1:0-2045 GCA_965370885.1 uncultured bacterium
TCAAGAATACAGCAAAAATATAATCTAATATCTTAATCGATAAGTCACTTTCATTAACATAATATGTGTCTAACACTAATTCAATTCCAAATCCTGTATAATCAAGATTTATGTCAAAATAGAAATGAAAAATCGTATTCACATTTACAACTTTTTCCGAACCAACACTCACATGAATAATCAATTGGTCGTCAGAACTTAATTCTGCCCAAATAAAATTTAGGTAATAAAGGTCTTTTGAAATAATAAAATTACATTCAACTGTTTCGCAATCACTTAATGGATCATATTCGCTATTTACGTTCTCCCTAATAGAATCTAAAATAATTAAGTTGATTATCTCTTCTACTATTGTGTATTTATCATTTTCTAAAGGATTGAACAATTCAACAGCCTTCTCTTGAACTAAAGTTAATAAGTTTGCTTCTTCATTATAAACATCTTGCGGTAAGGAATCTCCATCTACATCAACATTGATAATACTAATTCCAATAACGACTAAAACAACAAGTATAAAAATGATAATCAATAAATATTTAATTATTTTCATAACAAGGGTCCTCTTTTCCTAAATTTTTTTATCTATCTTTTTTAAATAATCTATCTGCGCCTCTAAAATTATCATTTTCTCATACATTTGCTTCTCTCCAATCAATAAAATTGAATATGTATTTTAGTTAAAATCTTTACCTTCCCACTCTAAATGAAATTGCTTTAGATACTCAATCATAAATTTAGTGCGCAAGTGAGCAATATCACGTGCTTCTTTAGTATTCATTAGAGCTTCAAGCTTTAATAGTTTTTCATGAAAATGTGAAATTGAATCTAGATTATCTTTACTAGCAGGATTATATAGCACTCTTTGGTTTTTACCACCAAATGCGAATGTTCTCGCTATACCTATTGCTCCTAATGCATCTAAACGATCTGCATCTTGGACAATTTTACCTTCTAATGAAGTGGGCTTTCCCATTTTTGAATATGAAATATTCTCAATAATATGAATAATGTCGTCTATTTCTATTTGGGAATATTTGGCTTTATTTAGCTGAATAATTAAATCTTCTAATGATTTTTTGATATTTGTAGAGACTTTTTTGTCAATTAAATCGTGTGTTAATGCAGCGGCTTTAATAACTTTGATATTTACATCCATATCTTTCGAAATTTGGACTGCATTATTCATCACTCTTATGGCATGAAAGTAATCATGACCTGTAGATTCCGTAAAAAGCATTTTATCTACGTATTCTTTAACTAAGTCAATGGAAGATTTCATATTGATGAGCCTCCTTTACAACTATATTATAATAAATTCAAAAAATATATAAAAAATTAGTCAATAAGCAAAATAGAAGCAATTATTGCTTCTATTTAAGTATTATGCTAGTTTGGCAAGGTAACAGATGTATTATTATATTCTGTAAACTCAATTTCTACAACAATTGACATACCTTCTATTTCCATAACAAAATCGATATGAGTTATTTTATCATCAGTAATCTTCATTCGAAAATCTTTTAATTCATCTACATCAAATAAGTTATCAACATCTGTTTTAGAAACATACCAGCCATCTATAAACTCAAAATCATCTTCATCAATGCCTCCAGTAGTAAAAAAGTCTTCACTAGTAGATTCAGAATCTTCCATTATTTCTTCGATCCATGTACCATATGTATTTTGAGTAATGCTATAAACTTCATCATCTCTTTCAAAAGTGTATATTATCTCTCCCATAGTATCAATTCTCGTTTTATCTTCGTCAAATTCCATTAGAACTACAAAATCACCAATATATGGTATAGCTTTCATAGTCATACTAATTGTAACTGAATCAGCTTCTTCAAAGTGTTCTAACGCTTTTTCAAATTCACTTTTTTGGAAACAACCACTTAAAATTAATGTCATTAATAGAACTAGTAATATCCTAGTAAACTTTTTCATCGATACAATCTCCTTTTTTCATCAAAATTATACTTAATTATACTATAGATTGGCTATTTTTAAAATAATATGTAAATATAAAAAGATTTTCTCAATAA
>CBDUWI010000229.1:0-1969 GCA_965370885.1 uncultured bacterium
CTAATATGAAAGAATTTAATCTTCATCCATATCAACCACTTGAATCAGTTCAAGGTATTTTAGAAATTTATTTTGAAACTCAAAAAATACTAAGTGAATTAAGCGGACTACATACTTACTCATTAAACCCTTATGCTGGTGCCCATGGTGAACATGTGGGGTTAATGATTATGAAGAAATATCATCTTGATCGTAAGGACTTCAAAAGAACGAAAGTAATTGTCCCAGACAGTGCACATGGGACAAACCCAGCTAGTGCGAGAGTTACTGGGTTTCAAGTAGTTGAAGTTAAATCAAATATTGATGGAACTATAAATATTGATGATTTAAAATCAGTATTAAATGATGAAATTGCGGGAATTATGATGACAAATCCAAATACATTAGGAATGTTTGAAAAAGATATTTGTGAAATTTCAAAAATTGTTCATAAAGCAGGCGGTCTATTATATTATGATGGTGCTAACTTAAATCCTATATTAGGTTTAGCTCGCCCTGGTGATATGGGATTTGATATTATGCATATCAATCTTCATAAAACATTTTCAACACCACATGGTGGTGGAGGACCAGGAAGTGGACCTGTTGGAGTTGTTGAACGTTTAGTTAAATACTTACCAAGCCCCGTAATAAAAAAACTTGGAAATAAATATATAATTGAAGATTCTAATGATACAGCAATTGGCCAAGTATCTCATTTTTACGGTAATACTGGTGTTATTATAAAAGCTTATACTTATTTACTTAGTGTTGGAAAAGAAAATATGGCAAATATCGGAAGATTCAGTGTTTTAAATGCTAACTATATTAAAGAATCATTAAAAGATGATTACTTATTACCAATTAAAGGTGTTTGTAAACACGAATTTGTCTTTGATGGGCTTATTGATAAAAGCGCTCATGTAACAACGTTAGATGTAGCTAAAAGATTATTAGATTATGATGTTCATCCACCGACAATCTATTTTCCTTTAATATTTAAAGAAGCAATAATGATTGAACCACCGGAAACAGAAAGTAAAAGTGCAGTAGATAATTTTATTACTATAATGAAAAAAGTTGCAGAAGAAGCGAGAACAAACCCGGAAATGGTTAAAGGAGCTCCTTACAACACTATTGTTAAACGCTTAGATGAAGCGACAGCTGCTAGGAATCCTATTATTAAATATCGAGATATTTTAAAATGAAAGATCTAGTTATAATTGGTGCTGGTCCTGGTGGATTTGACGCTGCTATTTTCGCAAAAGAACATGGACTTGATGTTACTTTAATTGAAAAACATAAAGTTGGTGGAACTTGTTTGAATTATGGTTGTATCCCAACTAAAACTTTGTATCATAACGCCAAAACAATCAAGAATATGAAAGATCTTAATGTTTTTGGTGTTGAAGTTGCTGATTTTAAAGTCAATTATGAAGCAATTAAATTACGAAAAGAAGCGATAGTTGAAAATCAAGTGAAAAATATTTTAACTTCGATCAAAAAATTAGATATCGAATTAATTACTGGTGAAGCTCAAATTATTTCTAATAATGAGGTTCTCATTAATGGTGAAGTTATAAAAACTAAAAACATAATAATAGCTACAGGTTCTGTATCTAAAAGAATTCCTTTTATAGGGGACGATTTTAATATTATTCACGATTCAACTGATATCTTATCTTTAGAACATTTCCCCAAAAAAATGGTTGTAGTAGGTGCTGGAGTTATCGGTTGTGAAATGGCAACAATCTTTAATTATTTTGATTGTGAAGTTACGCTTGTTGAGTACCTTGATGAAATATTACCACCACTTGATAAAGACATTAAAAAAAGAGCTCATAATTTATTTAAACGCCAAGGCATTAAAATGTATACGAGTTCAAGTTTAAAAAAAGTAATAAAAAAAGATAATATATATTACGCAGTGATAGAATCAAAAGGCAAATGACTAGAAATTGAAACAGATTATGTACTACTAAGTACCGGA
>CBDUWI010000230.1:0-1946 GCA_965370885.1 uncultured bacterium
GCAACTATTCGCCACGCATCAACTTTCTTTTTATTACCATAATCACCAACAACAATTACAGAAAACGAATCATCTTTAAGAACTCTATACAACTCTTTCAGATACTCTCCCGTAAATGTAGAATATCTTCCAGGATTTGCAACAGTAGAACCACTCATATCAGTTAATCTGTCATAATTCTTTCCGTAATCTTCAGAACAATGAATACCGCCATATTTAGATGTCTCTATACGATCAACACTGTTAATTACAGGATCTCCTATATTATTCAAGACCCATAACCTAGCCCATGTTGCCATACCGTAATTAAGCACATCAAAATAAGGAGGACTCGTAATAACACCGTCAATACATTTATCAGGTAACAAAAGTCGTCTAGCATCGCAATTAATGATTTTTCTATCTAATAAATCAAATTTATTCTTTATATCGAAAGAATCTAAATCCATCTTATTTATGTAAGATCTTATACGTTCAAATATGTCAACTTTAGCAGGTTCAACTCTCATTTTACTATAATATCTCAAGAGCGATTTGACGTTCGTATTATCACTACCTCTTATCTTAACACCATTAAAAGATAGATTTTCACTACTATGTAATATCAACTGAGACATCACCATTCTTATAAACATTACAATCTCATGGTTATATGTATCTGTATATATAGAGTCATTATTATTAAGACTCAATAATGCGTCACGATCATTAAGATAACTTCTTAATCTCAGTATATCTACGAACGTATCAGGATGATATAATAAAGCTATATCATCTTTATCACCTTTACCAAGATAATCTATACTAACATCAGTACCTAACTTCCTGATATGAGATTCAATACTATCCAAAGTATTAATAACATCACTCATAAAAGGAGTATACAGTACTGAATGACATAATGTATTTGAATATGGAGACATGTCATTACAAACTATATTTCTTCCATTCCATAAACTCTGCATCGCAACAGTCCCACGACCGGAAAATGGGTCTAGTATTGTATCTTTCTCATTACTATAAACTCTAATAAACCATTCCGCCAGCTGTTGAGAAAAACTTCCTACATAAGGAAAACGAAACGGTAAACCTCTCTTTCTATTACCAATATTATCAGTAGTTCTCCAGCTATTAGGTAAATTTCTTGAGTCCACCATTTCAATATCGCTTACCATGTTTATTATCACCACATTTAATGACTACAATCACAAGTACAACTACCACCACAATCTTTACATACACAAGCATCATCATGTTTACTAACAAAACCATCGCAGGAAAATAAATGAATTTCAACATCTGCATCTACAACATTAGTAAATAGATCATTAATCCGTTCATTTAAATGTTTCATACAATACTCTTCTTTAGTACATATATGACATATACCCAGCATATCGATATTTATACCAGTATTTATAGAATTAGTATCTTCAATATTTAATAAAAGCTTCTGTACAGTATCATACGCATTATTACATCCTAACCTATCTAGGATATGATCAATGATTATGCTATCAATATCATTACCTGTAATAAATCCCTCTTTTTCTTCATCAGACATATTGTATCTCCATTTCATCTCTTTACATTTCTAATATTCTTTCATATGCTAACTGATATGGTTTTTCGTCGACTCTAAATTTTTTATACCATCCATCTCTCGAAGAATCTTTATAAATAGTAATACCACTCACGTTAACTTTTTCATTAGAAATTATATATACTCTTTCAACTTTTTCGAAGTTACTACTCATACAGACTATAAATAAAGTATCAAATTTAAAAGGTTCAATACCACCTATAAACCAACGTTTATATCTTGATATACAATCAGATCCTTTAACTTCAATCTTTTTATATCCTTCGTGTATTAAATCATATCTAATATCAATACTTGTTTTCGCATTTATAGCTATTTTAACAATTTCTTCACATATATCTCC
>CBDUWI010000231.1:0-1934 GCA_965370885.1 uncultured bacterium
AATCGATTTTAAAATAATGTGAGTGGAGGTGATTATATGAAGGTAATTGCTACTAATAAAAAAGCAAGTCATGATTATTTCTTGTTAAATAAATATGAATGTGGTATCGTCTTAAAAGGTACTGAAATAAAAAGTATTCGCGCTGGTAAAGTTGCTATTAGCGATTCTTACGCAAGAATTAAGAATAATGAAGTATTTTTAGTGAATATGCATATATCTCAATATGATCACGGAAACTTAAATAATCATGATGAAACAAGAAGTAGGAAATTGTTATTAAATAAAAAAGAGATTATTAGAATAGCTAATAAAGTAAATTCAGAAGCATTAACTTTAATACCGACAAAGGTATATTTGGAACAAGGTTTATGTAAAATTGAAATAGCTTTAGCAAAAGGTAAAAAGAGATACGATAAAAGACAAGCTTTAAGAGAAAAAGATTCTTTAAGAAGAATTGAAAAGATATTGAGGGAGCATTAAATTATGACCATAGAACTCGCAATAGCTATTACAGTCGTATTTATGTTTTCTGCTTTCTTAAAAGGCTGGAGTGGATTTGGAACTAACCTAATCGCTATTCCTTTACTTGTTATGTTAAATTACGAGTTTAAAGAAGCAGTTATTATCGTAATATCACTTAATATATTTTAAAATATATCTATACTTTTAGAAAATAGAAAATTTAACTTTAGAAGTTTAGAGAAAATTAAAACATTGGTAATATTTGGTGTCATCTTTAACTTTGTAGGTGTTTATTTTTTAAAGAATTTCGATCCTAATATTTTAAAAATAATTACAGGATCTCTAATTATTTTTACAGCTGTAAATAAATACTTTAGTTTAAAATTTAAAGTCGTTAATAAAGAAAAATACTATATTCCAGTTGGAATTTTATCTGGTATATTTAACGGTATTGCTGGTCTTGGCGGATTGCCTGTATTAATTTTATTAAGTAATTCAGACATGAAAAAAGACGAGTTTAGAACTACACTTGTCTCTTATTTCTTAGTTATGAATATTGTTGCAATAATTGGGTTTGCAACTAATGGGTTATACACAACATACATATTTACAAACATCGGCATCATATTAGTATTTGGAATAGCAGCAGCAATGTTTGGTATTTATCTATCAAGAAGAGTTAGTGATAGAATATTCCAAAAAGCATTTGTCGTAATATTAATCGTTATGGGAGCTAGTTTAATTTACAACGCGTTCTAATAATGTTATAATATATATGTATCAAATGGGGTTGTTTATGGATTCGACATTGTAGTTTGAGCTTGATTAGCATGCCTTGGTTGTGCAAGTAAAAACACTAGGTTAATTATAACCGGAAACGAAAATTACGCTTTCGCAGCTTAAGAATAAGCGCGATCTCCTCCTAGAGTAGTCTACGACTTCAGGTCGGAGAACAGTTAGTAGAATATATCTAAATAGTACAGTCATAACTGTTTAGAAAGAACTTAATAGGACTCGTTAGTAACTTGGCTGTTTGTCACTTGGTTACTAATTAAAACAATTGATAAACTAAGCATGTAGAAAGTTGGGTTTCGTCTATTTTGGACAGGGGTTCAAATCCCCTCAACTCCACCATTAGGCATAAAATTTTATCTTAGGATAAAATTAACATAAGTAAGGGTGAATTTATACAACATGACTAGGCTAATATCCTTATTTATATGGGGATTAGCCTTTTTATTTATGAAAAATAAAAAACAGGGGAGATAGAGATGAGAAAAACAGAAAGAATACTAATATTTATACTTTTTGTAATTGCTGCGATATGTATTTATATATTTTTAATTTCTAATTTAGATATTACGAGTGGACTGATGTATGTAATTTTAACTATGCTAATTATGTTATCTTTTAGTTCGTTAATAATTGAAAAATTTTTTGAATCAAACCTGAATACGGATCTATGCATATCA
>CBDUWI010000232.1:0-1927 GCA_965370885.1 uncultured bacterium
AAACAGAAGTAGGAGAAGGCGGAGCAAGATTAAGCGTTGGACAAAAACAGTTAATTAGTTTTGCTAGAGCGTTAATTGCTAATCCAAGAATATTAATACTAGATGAAGCAACATCAAGCGTTGACACAAAAACAGAAAAGAGTATTCAACGAGCAATTGAAATAGTTTTAAAAGATAGAACTAGCTTTATTATCGCTCACAGATTATCAACAATTACTGCTAGTGATCGTATAATTGTTCTTGAGAATGGCGAAGTAAAAGAATCAGGAACACACAAAGAATTAATCGCATTAGAAAAGAAATATTTTAGGCTATATACTAATCAATTTCGTTCGAAAGTTATTGCTGAGTCAAAAAACGGGTAGAAATACCCGTTTTAAATTGCTGAAAAAAATATCAATAAATGAGCATATGCACAGTCTTAAACATAAAGATTTTAATTTGTTAATTTATAAATATGTAAATAATGCCCATTGATAGCCATTCTTATTTATATTTTGAAAACTTAACAATTTCGTATACAAATTAGACCTTGTGCAGTTATTTCTATATATATATAATATAAGTGGAATGGGTGAAAATAATGAAAAATATCGAAGTCTTTAATCGTAATTTAAATCAAAGCCTAAATTTAGAAAATATTGAAACTCAAAATTTTAAACTTCAAATTAATCTATTATTGAAATCAATTTATGAACGACTAGATTCTTTTGAAAAAGCGATAGTTATCGGTGCGGGGATGATGAGAGATTTCTCGCTTACTTTTTTTGTCGATACATTTGAAGAAGTAGTATTAACGGATATTGATATGCTTTCGATTAATGAAGTTGAGCAAACTTTAAATTTATCAGAAAACGAAAAAAACAAGATTACTAAAATTAGAATTGAATATACCGGTTTTGAAAAGAATCAATTCTTCGTTGATTTTAAAGAGCGAATTGTGAACTGCCTTACTTTTGAAAAAATAGATCAAGTTATTAATAGTAAATTAGTTGACTTAGAAAATTATCGATTCTTACATGATTATCAAGAAAGTGCTGACTTTATATATGTATCACCAATATATACTCAACTTATTTATAATCAATTATTAAGAGAGTGTTCTATATTGCGCGCGAGTGGTTATCCTGAGCACTTACTAAAATATATTGAAAACATAATGCTAGATAAGATGGTCGAAGTAATTAATCAAGTTAATAATAATATAGTTGCTTCAATAAAAACAGGTGGACATGTAATGGCGCTTAGTGATGTTTTTCAACTAGATATTGGTAGTGATTTTTACTTAAGAGTTAAAAATGGGATTAAGAATCATCAAGTTATGGAAGAAATATACGAAGGTTATAAAGCTAAGTATGGAATTGGACTTGGAGATTACGGTCTTCTAAATCTTGATGAGAAATTAGTTCCTTATTTATCAAGGTGGTTGATTTGGCCATTTAATGAAAAAAGAGTTTTTATTATTAAATTAAAAATATATAAAAAAGAATCTAAACTATAAAGGAGGAATTCAAATGAAGTATGTTGCTACATTTTTAGTATTATTTTCTATTTATGTATTACTAGCTGGATTTCATGTTCAAGAGTTATTGCTTGGAGCATTTGTCAGTATAATTTTAACTGCTATTATAGCTAATTTAGTTAATTTTACTATTGACAAAAATTTTCCGATAAAACTTCTAATTTTCATTTTTGCATATATACCCTTATTTGTTTGGCAATTAATCTTATCAAACATTGACGTTGCAAGGAGAGTATTAAGTTTTAAAATTCCTTTAAATCCTGGTTTTGTAAAAGTCAAAACAGATTTAAAAGGAGATTTTGCTAAGTTAATTTTAGCAAATTCAATAACATTAACTCCGGGAACTTTGGCGATTGATGTTGATGGTGAATATTTATTTGTTCATACAGTTGATGTTAAAGGAAA
>CBDUWI010000233.1:0-1914 GCA_965370885.1 uncultured bacterium
CGAAGGATATGGTTAGGTCTATGAATAAAGATCCCTTTATATTTGCAATGGCAAATCCTGATCCAGAAATATTACCAGAAGATGCAATTGAAGCAAATGCTTATATTATAGGAACAGGAAGAAGTGATTACCCTAATCAAATAAATAATGTTTTAGCTTTCCCTGGTTTATTTAGGGGAGCACTCGATTCAAAAACAACCAAAATAACTGAAAGTATGAAATTATGTGCAGCAAAAGCGATTGCTTTTATAATTAAAGATGAAGAATTAAATAGAGATTATATTATCCCTTCACCATTTGATAAGAGAGTTGTTTTAGAGGTTAGTAAGGCTATTAAAGAAGAAGTAATTAGATTAAGGATCAATAGATAATTAATATTAAGACATAGAAAAAGCAATCGATTTAACGATTGCTTTTTATGTTGATATTAATCTAGTTCAACTGAATATAGAATAGTTTCAGTATCCATAATCGTTGAGACTTTAATATATTTATTTGAAACAGTGTAGAAGAAATCACTTATAAATTTACTTTTGTATACATAAACATTTTCTAAAGAATCTGCCTCGTGAGTAACAAAACCATTAAACTCGAAACCAGTTTCTAAATCAATATTATAAACCAATATACCACTATTATATTTGTAGCCATCAGCTGGTGAATAGTCATATGTTGAGAATGGAAGTGCAATTATTCCTTTTTCTAAGCTAAGCAGCAAGTCTTTATGTTCATATAAAACAGTGCTATTTGACCAACCGAAATCTGAATAATCAAATATTATTTCATCAAATACAAATGGATTAGATTTATCTGTTATATCATAAATTGATATCTTAATACCATTTGTTCCACCATCGTTATCTCCATAACCAATACCTATCATATGGTTTTCACCAAGTTGTTGTAAATAAGTACTAAATCCAGGAATTTCTAATTCGCCTTCGACGAATGGATAACTAGGATCAGAAAGGTTAATTACATAAAATGGATCTATTTGTCTAAATGTTACTAAATAAGCATAATCTCCAACAAATCTAGTAGACTTAATTGTTTCACCAGGTTTACCTAAATTCTCTAAAACTGAAATTTCTTTTAAATTTTCATCTAAAACATAGAGGCGATTATTAATTTGTAATCCCCACCAACCAGAAGTAGTAGTTATTCTTAAGTTTCCATTATGCTCATCCATTGAAAATTGATCTAGTGTATGTCCACTAACAAATCCGACAGTACTGTATTCAACTTCAGAATCATCAATCGCAACTTTTAAAATAGCTGTTTTATTATCATAAACAGGTTCTATAGTAGCCATCATAGTTGAATCTGTAAAGAAATAATAAATTGTTCCTACTAAATAAATATTTTCATTTGATACAAATAAGTTATAGCCATTATCTCCTAAAATAGTTTCCATATCGACTTTAGTATTACTTAAATCAATACCGTAAAATGTCGTAAATGAATTTGGAGAAGTTCCTTCGATATAAACTACATCTTCATATTTAGCATCTACTACTTGGCCATTTACAGTATATGTTGATAAGTAATCATCAACATCAACATCGTCTAAATAGAATGGGATATAGTCATTAGTAACTATGTATAAACTATCACCAATTTTTCTTGTACCTATTAAGTTCCCTGAGAACTCATAAGTATCTCTTAATGCGAAATCATCATTCTTATCATAAACAAGAACCATTAAATCGTTATTACGACCATAGTATGAATCAAGGTAATATGGCATACAAATTTCGTCAATATCCTCTTCATCTGTATCTGAATCAGGTTCTACACCATCTTCGCCTTCTTCATAATAAGTCCAACAAATTGTACTGTAAGAATACCCAATAACAACTAAAAAATAGTCATCAACATACATTCCCGTAGGATAAAATTGTGTTTCATCTTCAA
>CBDUWI010000234.1:0-1897 GCA_965370885.1 uncultured bacterium
TTTATACTGATTTGATAGTGCTTTTTTACCGCTTTTGCTATAATCATATTGATAGCGAGAAAATGTTTTTGAAAAAAAATATTAAAAATTACAATAAAAATATATTATGATGGAGGGTATAATTTATGAAAAAGTATGGAATAATTATGTTAGTTTTTATTACTGGATTTGTCTTAACTGCATGTTCACCAAAAGAGTATACAGTTAGCTTTGACAGTAACGGCGGAAGTGAAGTAAGTAACCTTGTAGTTGAAAGTGGAGATGAAGCTACAGAACCTGCACTTCCTAGTAAAGATGCTTATAATTTCGTTTTTTGGTATTTAGATGATGATTCTGTTGCCTATGACTTTACTAAAGAAGTAAAAGGTGACATTGAATTAACAGCATTATGGGTAGATAAAGAAATTTATAATGTAGTGTTTGATTCAAACGGTGGTACTGATGCCGCATCTCAAAGTGTTATGGAAGGTGAAGAATCATCTGAACCTTTAGAAATAACAAAATTTGGGTATGCTTTAGTTTATTGGTATTTAAGTGATGATTCTGTTCCATTTGATTTTAGTACACCAGTTACAAGTGATTTGATAATCAGTGCAAAATGGGAAGAAAAAGATACGTACACTGTAACATTTGATGCAACAATTGGCAGTGATGTTTTAAGTGTTGATGTTTATGTCGGAGAAAAGTTAGTATTGCCTATCGAACCAGTAGAAGATACGCATAATTTTGTTTATTGGTATCTTAATGATGAAGATATAGAATTTGATTTAGATGAAATATTAGCAAGTGATATTACACTTACTGCTAAATGGGTTGAAAAAGAATTATTTGCTGTTTCTTTTAATTCAAACGGTGGTACTAGTATCGATTTACAAGTAGTAATGGAAGGATATTTAGCTACTCAACCTAGCGATCCTTATTATTTAGGATATTCATTTGTAAGATGGTATGAAACAGATGATAATGTCCAATTTGATTTTGATGGTCCAATTACGAGTGAAATTACTTTAAATGCTCTTTGGAGTATTAAACCTGTTTATATTGTTAGTTTTGATACTTTAGGGGGATCAGTAATTGATTCGCAAAATATTATTGAAGATGAACAAATATTAGAACCAGTAGACCCATTGAAAGACGGGTTTAGATTTATGTATTGGTATGAAACTGATGAATTAGTACCATTTGATGTTAATAGTAATATTGTTAGTAATATGACATTAACGGCAAAATGGGAACTTACATATACAATTACGTTTGATGTTGCTGGTGGAAGTGATATTGATCCGCAACATCTATTAGTTACTGAAGTTAGTGTTTTACCTGATGAACCAATTAAATCGGGATATCGATTTATAAGATGGTATGAAACTGATCAAGAAGTAACGTTTGTTTTTGGTAACACAATCAGTGAAGATATAACTTTAACTGCTTTATGGCAAAGAGAGTTTATCGTTAATTTCTATAGCTTTGGTGTTGTCTATGAATCATATACAGTTGATGAAGGTACAATTATAACAGCACCAATTGATCCAACAGAAATTGATCATGTCTTTAAATATTGGTACTTCCAAGATTCAGAGACTCCTCTTGATTTTGATTTACCAATAATCTCTAGCATGAACTTACAAGCAAGATGGGAAACGCCAACAGAAAGATTGATAATGGCTGATATGGATGCTTATGAAGCTACTCTTACTGGTTATGATAACTTATTACCAACGCCTTTAAGCGGTAGTGAAAATCAATCGACATTAAAATATTATCCTGAAAGTTTATATATTTCTGAATCTGGTATAATCTTACCATTACCTGACGAATTGCCTGAAGGAACTACCGGAACTTGGAAAGTTAAATTTACATTAAACTACGAAAGTTATTATCGTTCATTTGAAATTCC
>CBDUWI010000235.1:0-1889 GCA_965370885.1 uncultured bacterium
ATTGGAGATGGAAAAGCATTTCAATATGCAACTAACCTATTTATTGAATTCACAAAAGAAATTGAATCAGATGTAGTTGTCGGTCCAGATGCAAGAGGGTTTATCTTTGGATGCCCAGTCGCTACACAACTAGGACTCGGTTTCATTCCTATTAGAAAACCTAATAAATTACCTCGTGAAGTTACTTCTTTCAGTTATGAATTAGAATATGGAACTAACACTTTATGTTTGCATAAAGGAGATATTAAAAAAGGACAAAAAGTTCTTATTATTGATGATTTACTTGCTACAGGTGGAACAGTTGAAGCAACGATAAAACTAGTAGAAGAAGCTGGTGGAATCGTGGCAGGGATAGCATTTCTAATAGAATTAGATTTCCTAAAAGGAAAAGAGAAACTAAAAGGATATAATGTTCTCTCACTTATGAATTTCTAAGAGGTGATTGTATTGAGAACACCAGATTTTCAGATACTCAAAGATAACATAGAAAATTACATCACTAATAAAGAGCATCTTGATTTAATTCAAGATGCTTATAACTATGCTTTAGAAAGACATCAAGGACAAATGCGTAAATCAGGTGATGAATATATGATTCATCCTCTTGATGTTGCTCTTATTCTCAGCGAATATCATACAGATCCTATAACAATAATGGCTGGATTACTGCATGATGTAATAGAGGATACAGATACAACTTATGATGATATTAAAGAAAAATTTGGTGAAGAAGTAGCCACTTTAACAGAAGGTGTTACAAAATTAGGACAATATAAATATAAAGGTTTTGAATTAGAATCAGAAAAAGTAGATGCCCAAGCAAAAAATTACCAAAAAATGTTACTCGCGATGGCGAAAGATATAAGAGTAATCATTGTTAAACTTGCCGATCGCCTTAACAACATTAGGACTTTGAGTGTTTTATCAGAAGAAAAACAAATTAGAATAGCTCGCGAAACTATGGATATTTTTGCTCCTTTAGCGCACCGTTTAGGGATGAATATTATGAAAGCCGAACTTGAAGATACCTCTTTTAAATATATTGAACCCACAAGATATAAACGAATCTCACAATTAATTGCTGATACAAAAAAAAATCGTGAAGCGGATTTAGGATTAATGCAAACAAATATTCAGTATTTACTTTCCGAAAACAATGTAAAAAGTGATATAAAAGGAAGAATAAAAAATATTTATTCCGTCCATAAAAAAATGTTTGTTCGTAAAAAAGAATTTGAAGATATTTTCGATTTATTAGCATTAAGAGTAATTGTTGATGATATTGAAAGTTGCTATCGAACTATTGGTATAATTCATTCAAAATGGACGCCAATTCCTAATCGATTTAAAGATTATATCGCAATGCCTAAGCCGAACTTGTATCAATCACTTCATACGAGTGTTATTGCTAATGGAAAAGTATATGAGATTCAAATAAGAACTGAAGCAATGGATAAAATAGCTGAGTACGGAGTAGCTGCGCACTGGGCATACAAAGAATCAGATACTAAGAGAACAATGACTTATGAAGTTTCAAAGAAACTGAGATGGTATGGTGATTTAATTGATTTCACAAAAGAATCTGAAAACGATTCTGAAGTCTTAAACTTATTAAGAAACGATATTTTCCATTCAAATGTATATGTCTTCACTCCTAATGGAGATATTATCGATTTACCTAAAGGATCTACACCACTAGACTTTGCTTTTAGAATTCACTCAGAAGTTGGAATAAGAACAGTTGGAGCCATAGTTAATGGTAAAATTGTGCCTTTAGAGTACGAACTAAATACTGGTGATATCGTAAATATGAAAACTAGTACTAACTCTTTTGGTCCTAATGATAACTGGCTAAAAATAGTTAAAACATCAAATGCTAAATCTAAAAT
>CBDUWI010000236.1:0-1859 GCA_965370885.1 uncultured bacterium
CGATTTTCAAGCATTAAAAAACATTAAAATAGATATTGAGAGTAACAAAGTGACAGCTTTAATAGGACCATCAGGATGCGGAAAGTCAACATTTCTAAGAAGTTTAAACCGGATGAACGATTTAATTGATTCCTGTAAAATTACCGGGAACATCGAATTTGAAACAAAAGAGATTTATGAATCAGGATTTGATGTAATTAACTTACGGACAAAAGTGGGAATGGTTTTTCAAAAACCAAACCCTTTCCCAATGAGTATCTATGATAATGTCGCATATGGTCCGAGATGTCAAGGAACTAAAGACAAGAAAACACTCAATAAAATTGTCGAAAAGTCATTAAAAAGTGCAGCCATATACGACGAAGTAAAAGATCGATTAAAAGCTAGTGCACTTAGTTTATCTGGGGGCCAACAACAAAGACTTTGTATCGCTAGAGCTATCGCCATGGAACCAGAAGTTATTTTGATGGATGAACCAACAAGCTCACTTGATCCAATTGCGACATTAAGAATAGAAGAATTAATAAATGATTTAAAAGCAGATTATACAATAGTTATTGTTACTCATAATATGCAACAAGCTGCTCGTATATCAGATTACACAGCGTTCTTCTTAATGGGAGAATTAATTGAAATGGATAAGACAAACAATATATTTACAAACCCCACACAGCAAAAAACTGAAGACTATATAACTGGAAGATTTGGATAGGAGGAATAATATGTTAAGTAGTAGAAAAAGATTTATTAATGAACTAAGTGATTTAAATAATAAAGTATTAGATATGGGAATTGAAGTAAGAAATACCATTAAAAATATTATTAAAGCATGTGAAGATACCGATTTAGATATTGCGAAAGATATAATCGATAATGATAAAATGATTAATGATCTTGAAATATCTATAAATGTAGATGGTTACTTACTTATAGCTAGACAATGCCCAGTAGCTAGTGACTTAAGAAGAATTATTACAGCGTTAAAAATTTCAAATGAACTGGAAAGAATTGCTGATTATGCAGTAAATATAGCTAAATACATGTTAAAAACAAAAAATGATAATAGTGTTTTTATTAGCTCGATAGTAAGACTAGGAGAACATCTTGTAATGATGTTAGGTGGAATAATGCAAGCTTTTGAAACCGAAAATATTGAATTAGCATTAGAAATAAGTGAAAGTGATGAAATTTTAGATTTAGAATACAAAAAAGAGGTTAAGAGGCTAATAAGTATTGGTAAAACTTCAACTGATGAAGAAGTGGAAGAAGCATTTAGAGCTTTGCTTGTTATTAAACAAATTGAAAGAGCTGGGGACCATGTAACGAACATCGCCGAGAATATTGTTTATTTAGTTAACGGAAAAAGAATGGAATTAAACTAATTTGTTAAAAGTTTGTTATAATATAAATAGAGAGGTGTGAAGTAATGAATGCAAAAAAAGATTATATAGTGGTTTCCATATTTTACTTCTTAGTAATTTTGTATGTTATATTTTTTAATAATGTCTTTGTAACTGCCTTACTTATTTTAGCTCTACTGATTTATCATATTGTCACTTTTATTGGAACAAAAGAAAAGTTAAATAAAGACAAAGAAGTGTCTTTATCAAAATTATTGTCAAAAATAGACAAAACAAAAAGAGAAAACGAAAATGCTTATAAACGCTTTATTTCATTAACAACCACACTTGGTAACGGTGTAATTATGGTAGATAAAGCTGGAATTATTAACTTCACAAACAAAGATTTTATCCAGTATTTTGATACTGACGCAACCTCTAAAGATTACAAATCACTTTCTAATATAAAACCTCTATATAAATTTATTGATCAAGCATATTTAATGGATAAAAGTTATC
>CBDUWI010000237.1:0-1829 GCA_965370885.1 uncultured bacterium
TAGAAACTGCTGTATTGTATTTAAATAATCCTTCTGGAACAGAAGTTAGAGATGTACAACTGTGGAAAGTGCCATAGAATGCATAAGAATTAACAGCTGTATTATATCTAAATAAATCAGTTGGAATAGAAGTTAGAGAAGTGCAACTTTGAAAAGTATACATAAATCCACCAGTGGAAACATTCACATTATTATCAAACAATCCAGAAGGAATTGAGGTTATAGAAGTGCAATTTTGAAAAGTGTTAGTAAATCCATAAGTAGTAACACTTACATTGTAATCAAACAATCCAGAAGGAATTGAGGTTAGAGAAGTGCAACCATTAAAAGTAGATCGAAATCCGAAAGTAGAAACTGCTGTATTATATCTAAATAAATCTGTTGGGATTGAAGTTAAAGAAGTGCAATTAGCGAAAGTATAATCAAATCCATAAGTAGAAACTGCTGTATTATATCTAAATAAATCAGTTGGAATAGAAGTTAGAGAAGTGCAACCATTAAAAGTAGATCGAAATCCTTGTTCATCAACTGCTGTATTATATCTAAATAAATCAGTTGGGATTGAAGTTAAAGAAGTGCAATTAGCGAAAGTAGATCGAAATCCTTGTTCACCAACTGCTGTATTATATCTAAATAAATCAGTTGGAATAGAGGTTAGAGAAGTGCAACTTTGAAAAGTATACATAAATCCACCAGTGGAAACATTCACATTATTATCAAACAATCCAGAAGGAATTGAGGTTATAGAAGTGCAATTTTGAAAAGTGTTAGTAAATCCATAAGTAGTAACACTTACATTGTAATCAAACAATCCAGAAGGAATTGAGGTTAGAGAAGTGCAACCATTAAAAGTAGATCGAAATCCGAAAGTAGAAACTGCTGTATTATATCTAAATAAATCTGTTGGGATTGAAGTTAAAGAAGTGCAATTAGCGAAAGTATAATCAAATCCATAAGTAGAAACTGCTGTATTATATCTAAATAAATCAGTTGGAATAGAAGTTAGAGAAGTGCAACCATTAAAAGTAGATCGAAATCCTTGTTCATCAACTGCTGTATTATATCTAAATAAATCAGTTGGGATTGAAGTTAAAGAAGTGCAATTAGCGAAAGTAGATCGAAATCCTTGTTCACCAACTGCTGTATTATATCTAAATAAATCAGTTGGAATAGAGGTTAGAGAAGTGCAACTTTGAAAAGTAGATCGAAATCCACCAAGGGAAGCATTTACATTATTATCAAACAATCCAGAAGGAATTGAGGTTATAGAAGTGCAATTAGCGAAAGCACTGTAAAATCCATAAGTTGTTATACCTGTTCCACTTGCAAGAATCTTTCCAGTTCCTAAACTTGTTAAATTACTACAACCATAGAAACCATTCATTAAAGACTTAAATCCATTAAATGTCCCACTCGTTCCCCAATTTACAACTTGAACTATTTTTAACTTATCTGTTCCATTATTGATTGACCAACCTTCCATTGTTCCAGTAATAGTAACATCGTAAGTTCCATCATCGGCATAAGTATGTATTCTATCTGCATCATCAAAAGCAGTAACTGTAGAGTCTGCAGTGCTATCTCCCCAATCTATTACACAATTATAAGAATATCCAGTTACTAATGGCAAGGTTATAGTTCTCGCCGCGGCATCACCTGCTACAGTCCATTTTGTTACAAATCCACTTGTTGCCGCACTGAAAGAAATACCATTGACTGTCTTAATATTAGCAACAGCAATTCCATTAATAGTCTTAATATTTGCATTAGCAATTGTATTTAAAGTTTTTACTGTAGCCATATTACGCTGTTACAGATAAATTATCTGG
>CBDUWI010000238.1:0-1804 GCA_965370885.1 uncultured bacterium
TAACATTATAATAATCCTCATCAGTTCCATCAATGCTAATAATAACTTTTCTAAAGTTTTCACATATTTTTAATAGTTTGTCTTCATCCATTATGCCGTTAGTAGTTATTTCTAATTCGTGGTTCTTAAACTTCTCAACTGCATAATTAAAGTTTAAAGCTACTGTTGGTTCGCCAATCCCTGCGAAAATGACAACGATATGATTGTTAAGTTCATTACTTAATTTGTCGATTACTGTTTTATCCATATCACCTAAAGTGTTTTCCCAGGAATTACGGTAACACATTTCACAAAATAGATTGCATCTATTTGTTAGTTCGATATATACTTTTTTCATATTATAAGAAGGGATGAATAATGGAATTCATCCCTTTTTAAATGTTATAATTCTAATTATTTAATTTTTTCTTTAGTTGGAATACCAAATTTATCCCAACCTCTAAGACTGTAATACTCAGGTAATAATTGATCTAAGTGATGGATATGTCCTTCTGTTGGACCACTTGGCATTGGAACTTCAAGTAGTCTTTTCGGAAGTGTATCTTCTTCAGGTAAAATACCTGCAGCAATATTAAATTGTTTTTCTAAGTTATAAATTCTTTCTCCAGCTTTAAGGATATCAGTACCTGTCCAGTTTGTTCCAATAATACTATTATAAATCTCTGCATATTCATCTGCACCTAATGCAAATGATGTAAACAAACATAATCCAGATGAATCAATATAAGCAGTTAAATCTTGGAAAGTTTTAACCCAGAATGGTTTATCTTTAAGATCTAAACGTTCTAACTTTTGTGGTAAACCAAGAATTTCTGGCGAAATCATATATCCACGCACATGGCAACCACCACGGTTAGAAGTAGCGTAATTTAATCCGTGACCTTGAACACCACGAGGATCGTATGCTGGGATTTCTAATTTTTTAACACTCATTGATAAATCAGCTCTTCCATAAGAATCGCATAAACGGTAAGAACCGTCAGCCATTTTATCTCCGAATCCTTCTCTATTCCCAATCTTTTTCGTCCAGTAAACGATAGCTTCATCATTTCCAAATTCTAAACTATGCCCTTCAAAATCAACATCGTCTAGTAAACCAATTTGTTTTAATTCCATTGCAGCAGCGAGTGTAGCTCCTGTTGATATTGTATCAATACCTAACTGGTTACACCACCAGTTAGCTTCAATAATATTTTCTAAATTTTTAACGCCACAATCTGCACCAAATGCCCAGATAGTTTCGTATTCTGGTCCACCACCCTCAACTTTATCAGTTTTAGTGTAACGTCCACAACCAATAGTACAACGATGACAAGGATCTTTTCTAACTAAATATTTTTCCGCAAGAGTTTCCCCGGAAATATCTTCAGCATTAGCGAAGACACCTTCTTGGAAATTATTTGTCGGGAAGATTCCGTTAGCGTTAATTACATTAACGAGCACGGCAGTACCGTAAGTAGGTAAACCTTGACCTGTAACTGGGTTTTCTTTAATTTTTAAGTTAGCGTCTTTAACAACTTCTTTAACTTTCTCTTTGTCAAATAAACTTACTTTTAAATTACCTGTTACTTGAATAGCTTTTAAGTTTTTACTACCCATAACAGCACCAACACCACTACGTCCAGCAGCGCGATCTTTATCATTCATTATTGCAGCCATTTTACTTAATTTTTCACCAGCAGGACCGATACAAAGGATATTTGTTTTACTATTTTCTTTTAATATATCCGTTGTTTCACCAACCAATTTACCCCATAAATGAGCAGCATCTTTAATTTCTACTTTATCTTCATCTATTTTAATG
>CBDUWI010000239.1:0-1801 GCA_965370885.1 uncultured bacterium
ATTATCGACAATTTCAGTAACTTCCTTGCTAAGAATGGTTGAACTGCTAATGTCCTCGTAATACAGTCCAATATAACTGACCCCTTTTCCATCCAATCTGTTTATTACACTGTAATCTAAAGCTGAAGAAATAGAAATGAAATTATTTAATGTAAAAACTTCATCTAAAACTTCACTATAAATAGTAAGATTAAGCAAATCTTCAATAATTAAAACATCACTATTTAAGCTAACATTTATAGTTTCATTATTATAATTATAGATATCTAAATCAAACCCATTTAAATTAATTGCAATGATCTCATCAATTTGTGCTTTAGTTAAATAATGATTACCTATTTCTTCGAAATTATATGAAATTAAATATTTCATTGATTTAATATTTTGCGTTATAAAATATGTTTTAACACTATCTAAATCTATAATTTCATCAAATATTTCTGCACTAACCGCATCTAACATAGCGGTTTCATCACTTCTTAATGATAGTGTTATAGGAGGAATAGGAGGACTTAATTCTAGCAAATTTACATTGATTGTAACATTTTCTATTGCTTTTAAGGACCCTTCTAATTGCAATTTATAATCTAATAATTCACTTTCAGTGCATTCTAAATTAACATAAATTCTGCCGATATTTTTTTGTTCAGTTATTAAATTTGCACTAAAATGAAAGTTTGGTAAATTACCACCGACACTACTAGCATAGTTTAAGACAAAATCACTCTCATTTAAGACGCTTTTTATTTCGTAACCTAGTAATTCGGTTGACCACAATTCTTCCCCTATTTCGCCTTCAAAATCAATATATAGTACACTTCGTTCATCATTAGGGTATAAATCGATCTTTTGATTACTAAACGCAAAGTAGACACTTCCAGCCAATAAAAGTAAACTTAATGTTATCCAAACTAATGGGAACTTTATTGTGAAGCCAATCATTTTCTTAATGTTGTTTTCATGAAAAGAGGTTAATTTGAGCTTTCTATTTGTTTTTGGCTTTAGAAAGATGGTAGCCAGTACAGGGCTCAAAACCATACTTACAATATAGCTAATAGAAATCGCTATTATAACAGTTAATGGAAGACTACTTACAATCTCTCCTAATAATCCAGGTAACATTACTAAAACGATAAAAGCTGCAATAGTAGTTAATGTTGAACTTAATACTGGTGCAAAATTATCATTAATTGCTTTTTTAGCTGCATCTATCTTATAAAGACCATTATCAAGATTTCTCTTAATTCCTTCAGTTATTACAATTGAATTATCAACTAATATTCCGATTGCTATTATCAAACCTACTATCGTTAATTTATGAAGTTCATAATTACTTAAGAATAGGATGGATATTGTTGTGAAAATTATCAATGGAATAGTTATAATTATTAAGATACTACTTCTAAATCCAAGTCCAATTAAGACAATAATCATAACTACTACAATACAAATTAGTAAACTGTAAAACACATTATTAATTTGTTTATCAACATAATCAGGTAAAAATAATAATTCGTCAACCTTTAAATTAGGATTATCAATTTCTGTTAGGAAATTAATTTTCGAATCAATTATTTCATCCCCCATTTTTGTAAAATCAATGTCTTTTCTAAAGAATAAACTTAAGAAAATCGTTTTATCATCATTATATTCGTAGATTTTCATACTAGTATTTTTTAGCTCGATTGTGGCTATATCGCCCAATAATAAAGCAGGAGTGTAACCTTCGATTTCCGGAATAATAATCATATTTTCAAAGGTTTCTAAACTATTTATTTCTGTATTGCCTGAAATGCTTATT
>CBDUWI010000240.1:0-1778 GCA_965370885.1 uncultured bacterium
GTAAACATCAACTTGATAACCCATTACTCTTAAATAATAAGCAGCTCCAAGTCCTGCTGGACCAGCGCCAATAACAGCAACGGATGCATCTATTACTTCACTAACAGGTTCCATTAATACTTTTTCATATATATCGTTTGGTGCACTATCAATTATATATCTTTTTAACCATCTAATTGCGATAGCATCTCCGCGGACAGCAATAGCACATGCTGTTTCACAGTTATGCGTACAAACACGCCCACAAACGCCAGGTAAAGGATTTGTCTCATATACCTCTCTTAATGCACCTTCAATGTCATCTTCCCATATCGCTTTAATATAAGCCGGTATATGCATATGAACAGGACAACTTGCAGTACAAACTCCGCACTCAACACAACGCGCTGCTTCTTGCATTGCATATTCTTTGGAATAACCACGAACGATTTCGACAAAAGTACTTTTTCTTTCTTCAGGATCTTCATGTTCCATACGAACTCGTTCTAAATCGAGTAAATCACTTACTTCATCTTTTACCCAACCTTCTTGTACAGCTTCACCTTGCCATAATTTTTCTGGCATTAGTAAAAATTGATCAGGATCACTATGTGAATAAATGTATTCTTTACTCATTTTTAATGAATCAGTTGTACATGTATCAACACAAAGAGCGCAAAAACAACATCTTCCATAATCAATAATTGGTCTTTGTTGTAATTTACCTTCTTCATCTTTAACATCTAATCTTTCAACCATTGTAATTGCTTCTGTTGGGCAAATATCAGCACATGTTCCACAACCAATACAAGCTTCCCAATCGTTTGTATGAAATCCTCTTGTATTATCAGCAGCAATTCTTGGACTAGATTCTAGTCTTTTTTTCGATTTGATAATTGAATTTTTGTTTAAATAATCAGCATTTTTTTTAGTGAATATATCTTTAAAAGGTATCGTTACAGGTTTCTTAAATAAATACTTAAAATGACGCCATGGCGTGAAAATACTATTTCTCTTTTTCATATCATCACTCCTATCTGTCAATCTCAGGAGAACATACGCCCATAGTGTCTACCCAAAGGGCAGCATCGTCAAGACGAGTTCCTGGTAAATATTTTTCAATTCCGAGTAATCCTTGAGGATAACTAGCTCCTCTAACACCTACTCTATATGGGTGTGTTCCACCATCTGATACCATGTAATAACCAAATTCACCACGGCTAGCTTCGACAACCGAATAAACATATCCTTTAGGAACAGTCCATCTCATTGATTGTCCTTTGTCTAAAGGTACTCTTACTTCACCTTCAGGCATTTTAATTAAACACTGACGGATAATACTAATTGATTGCACAATCTCTTGTAACTTACAGTCAACACGACTATATGCATCGGAAAAATCAGCAACTGGAACAGTAAAATCAATTTGATCGTATCTTGCATAAGGTCTTACTTTACGTAAATCGTATGCTTTATTAACTGCGCTTCTCATACCAATTCCTGTTATACCTAACTCCCATACTACTTCAGCTGGAAGTTCAATTGTATTTTTAATACGAGCTAAAACAGTTGGATTATTTATACCTAAATCGCGATATTCTTCATATCTTGATTCTAAATCATCAAGAAATGCATGAATGTCTTTTTCAATGCCTTGAGGTAAATCTTTTCTCACACCACCAGGAACAATATATTGATGATAAACACGATGTCCTGTAATTTTTTCAAAAATGTTTAAGATAGTATTTCTATCAGTGTGAGCATGATACATTAACGTGTAAAGTCCTGTTGGACTTCCA
>CBDUWI010000241.1:0-1705 GCA_965370885.1 uncultured bacterium
CACCTACATCAAAAGTCAAAACACCTGTAGTGTCCATTATACCTTTTGAATTAGTATCTATAAGTCCTTGGTTATTAGCTGCAGCGTGCGCTCTTCCACTTATATTATATCCACGCCAAAGAATTTTTTCTTTATAATCTACAATAGTACCTACGCTACCTCTGAGGGTTAACGCTTTAAGGTCGATATTGTAATAATTGGCGCCAGATCGACTGGCATCAATGTCTGTCATATAAAGGACAAAATCTTTGTGCATAAATACTGGGTAGAAGGTTGCTTCGCCTTTTCTAACTTCGTCCAAATCTTCTTTCATAAAGTTGTCGTCAAACTTTGGTGGTTCTTGTTCGACTTCAGTTGCAACGATATGTTGCTTTTTACCTTTAGGAATTTTGATATGGGGAAAGATCTTATTGACTATACCTTTTGCTCTAACTACTCCGTACACAATCTTATCTAAAGATTGGATTTCTCTAGTCATCAGCTGATAATCAGCGTCAATAAATCGACTAGGAAAACTGTCCGAAAATAGAGGAACTTCTTCCATATTATATCACTTTAGAAACATAATTTGACTGGAATATACTGAGCAATAGTAGATGTAGCAGTACCGTCGCCTAACGATCTACCTATCCAAAAAAACGGCGTAATGTTTCTAGCAGTACCGCCAGAAGTTACGTTGGCTGTCGTAAGGACTACGTTGGCTTCTTTCATCTTAACTTTACCATGATTGGTTGTATCGTCTGACGATTCTATGATTGATCCCCATAAAATCGTTTTTGTATCGTGATCTTCATGTAAAACATAAAGGTCAACTCCACATCCAAGCAACCAAATTGGAATTCTTTCGCCACTATCATAAACTGTTGAAAGATCGTGATCTGCATCGCAACCAACAATACCAAGAGGTATTCCAGTTGGGGTACAAATCGTTACTTCATCAGCATCGTCTTCCATTACGACCATTCCTGGTTTTAATGTACCAATACCAGCTTGGAAGTAATCAGGACCATCGTGACCGTTTAAAGCGATAACTAATCGTCTTAAAGTTGTTGGGAATTCCATTATAATCCACTCATATTAAATTCTTTATTAACATCGTCAAAAACTGTGGAAAAATCAACTCTTTTGCCTTTGTCTAACTCTTTTTCCATTTCTTCTTTGTTGGGCTTAGCCACAACTGGGATTACTTCTGGATCTTCGTTAGATGGAGCAAAACGAGAAACTGCATCTGCAATTTTTTCTAGGGATTTTAAATCTTCTTTTATTAACTCTTCGTCGGAGTATTTATCGCCAAACTTTTTAATTATCTTAATATAGTTTAACTTTTCCTTCTCTTCGAATTCTTTGATCTTAGTCATAGCATCTTCGAATTCTTTTTTAAGAGTATTAATTTCAGATTCTTTCTTAGCGATTGCATCTTGGAATTCTTTTTCATCCATTTCACTATCACTCTTTTTTTTAATACCTAACGCAGCAAGGATTCTTGCGGTCGCATTACCTTTTTCGGCTGAACCAGCCATAAACATTCTTAAACGTTTTAGAATTGCTTCTAAGTCGTCTGGTTCGGTCGCAGCAATATTACCTTCTTTATTAGAATCTGTTTGCATCGTTTCGATTTTTTTAATATTTTTTTCGATTATATTTTTTTTATTCGTTTCTTTTTTAGAATCGTCAGTATTGTTATTTCTAACAATGTCTCCTATAT
>CBDUWI010000242.1:0-1696 GCA_965370885.1 uncultured bacterium
ACTTTCTCACATTGTAAAGAAACGAGGTGAAAGTCGAGGATAGTCTACTCGACATATTATGAGAAACATCAAAATAACCGTAAAAGAAATTGTTACATTTATTTATAGTGGTGGCGATTTAACTAGTGAGTTTCAATCCAATAAGAGAGCTTTAGAAGGAATTGAAGCTCATAAGTATCTTCAAAATAAGTATACTGAAGATGATCAAAAAGAGGTTTTCGTTGATACCCTTTTTGATTATGGAAATTATAGTTTTCACATTACTGGTAGAATAGATGGTTTATTAAAAGAAAATAACAAATTAATAATTGATGAAATAAAGAGTAATAAAGTTGATCTTCACTTAATGGAAATAGATTCAAGACAAGAACATTTAATGCAAGCGAAGATGTATGCATATATTTATTCTAAGACTTTTGATTTAAAATCAATTAATGTTAGATTGACTTACATAGCTGTAGATGGCTATGAAGTAAAAGTTTTCAATAAGAGATATAATTTTTCACAATTAGAGAAATTCTTTATTAATACTATTGTTGAATATACTAAATGGCTAGAGATATTTAGTAATCATCAAAAAGAAAAATTAATATCTATTGAAGGATTAAATTTTCCTTTTGAGGAATATCGTGAAGGACAATATAAATTTATGGGCGCAATCTATCAAACGCTGCTAAACAAAGATATTGTTTATACGGTTGCTCCAACAGGAATAGGCAAAACAGTTGCTAGTTTATACTCAGCGCTGAAGACAATCAAGAATGAGAAAGAAAAAATATTTTATTTAACAGCTAAAAATGCGGGAAAAAAGATTGTTGTTGAAACAGTTGAATTGTTAAAAGAAGAAGGGCTTATCTGTAAAACCGTTGTACTCAATTCAAAAGAGAATATGTGCTTGATGGATAAAGTAGATTGCGATCCTGAGATATGCAAATACAGTAAAGGGTTTTTTGACCGATTAAAAGAAGCTATTAATGATATTTTTGTTCATGACGATGTCTATGATATGAAATTAATAAAGGATTATGGTGCTCTCCACACTATTTGTCCTCATGAATTTAGTCTCGCAATATCTTATTATTCTGACATTATCATTTGCGATTACAATTATGCTTTTGATCCGAGAGTTCATTTGATCAGATATTTTGAAGATGATTATTATACAACCAAATTATTAGTTGATGAGGCTCACAATATGATTGACCGCTCAAGGAATATGTACTCAGCATCAATTAAAAGGCAATCTTTAATCAATTTAAGAAAAGCTGCAAGAAATATAAAACCTAGTGTCAGGAATTTAATAAAAAGATTACTAGATTACATTGATGAATTTACACAAGAAAACCAGATCATCAAATCTGGGTTTTATTATCAAGATGAATTAGATGGAGATTTAGTAGATAGAATAGAAAGAGTTGTAAAAAAATTAGATCAAATACTTGCTGAAAATAAGAAGTTTACTAACCGTGATACCTTATTAGAAGGTTATTTTGAATTAAATCAATTTTTAAGAATAAGTGATTATTACAATAGTAATTATAAATTCATTATAAAAGTGAATGATGATGATATTGAAATCACATTATCATGTTTAGATGCTTCAAATTATATTTTGGAAACAATTAAATATAGGGTAAGCGGGATTGTTTTCTTTAGCGCAACACTCTCTCCTATTGATTATTATGTTAAACTTATT
>CBDUWI010000243.1:0-1689 GCA_965370885.1 uncultured bacterium
TTCAAGTAACATCTTCACATCAAAAAGAGGAAGCGATGCTGCTTCCTCTTTATTTATATTTATCATAATTTTTTAGTACATCTATTTTAGCGATACCTTTAGTGAAATTATTAATAGTGCTTTTAAAGCTTGGTAGATCATTTGTTATTAATTTAATATAGTAATTTACAAGGTTATCATACTTTGTATCAAGTAAAATATAATTCTCTCTTAGAAATTTCTCGACCTTCCCGATTTGCTCAAAAGGCACTTTCACTAAAACCTCTGTGTAATTGACTAAATATGAGAATTTCGCTTTAGATATTGCAAGTGCACAACCTTTTGTGTAGGCTCTAGTTAAACCACCAGCACCTAATTTAATGCCACCAAAATATCGAATGCTGACATTAAGTGCATTAGTTAAATCGTGCTTTTTCATTACTTCCATCATTGGAAATCCTGCAGTTTTATTTGGTTCGCCATCATCATTATATTTTTGAATTTCCTGATTGTTTCCAATTATATATGCATAACAGTGATGGTTTGCATCGCGATATTTTCCTTTTAAAAATTTAAGATTTTCTTCAACCTCGATTAAATTACTTACAGGAATTAGATAATTGATAAATTTACTTTTATTTATTACTATTTCTTCTATGATAACTTTTTTAATACTTTTCATCAAATCACCAAATTTATTATAACATACAGCTTTGTTTTATAAAATATAATAGATATTATGGAAATATATTAATATTTATAGTATAATTTTTGTGGTGATTTAGATGAATGAATATCTTGAAAAAGGAAAAATAATTTTAAGTAAATTAAAGAGTGCTGGTTATGAAGCATTTTTTGTCGGTGGTTATGTAAGAGACTTATTGCTCGGTATCGAATCATCTGATATCGATATCACTACAAGCGCAACTCCAAACCAAGTAATCGATCTTTTTGATAATGTAAAAGAAACTGGGAAAAAGTATGGTAGCGTTACTGTATTATATGATAAATTCAAATACGAAGTCACAACTTTTCGAAGCGATGGTATATATTTAGATAACCGTCATCCCGAAGAAGTACAATTTTCTACTAATGTCTTAGATGACTTATCAAGAAGAGATTTTACAATAAATGCTATTATAATGGATGAAAATGAAAAAACATACGATTATTTTGACTCTAAGCGTGATTTGAATTTGAAAACGATAAGAACTATCAATGATCCTTTAGAGAGGTTTCAAGAGGATTCTTTAAGGATTTTAAGGGCTTTTCGCTTCGTCAGTAAACTAGGATTTACAATTGATGAAGAGACTTTACTGGCTATTAATGAATTGAATCATTTAATTAAGAATGTATCCATTGAAAGAGTGATGGATGAACTTAATAAAATATTTATTGGTAAATATCGAAAAAATGCATTAAAATATTTAATTGAAACTAAAACACATAAACATTTATATGGACTTGATAAAGGGATTGAGTTTATTAGTAAAATAGACAAAACAATTAATACGCTAGAAACTTACATAATCTGTTTTATATTCGATGATATTGATGATATCTGGCGCTTCTCTAATAAAGATTCAAGATTGATTATGCAAATTATTAATTTGCATGAGGTTACTAAAAATGATATTTTTAATAAGTTTATTATTTATGTTAATGGTTTAGATGCTTGTTTACTCGCAAATAAGATTAACGTAATTTTGG
>CBDUWI010000244.1:0-1679 GCA_965370885.1 uncultured bacterium
TAATATTTTAAACTATTTCTATTTAATACTTGTTTTTTCTATAGCTAGCTCCTAAGAATTGAATTTATTATTGATCATTATCTATATAAGGTCCATATGTGCATGACCCAGTTAAAAATGTCTCATCTAAATATAACTGCATGGATTCTAAAATTGCTACCGGTTCTTGAAGCATATGAACTTCAGCTTCACTTTGCAAGATATCATTTACATAATATAAGTAGATTACATCTCCACGATAAACATAAACAAAAGTATCTTCCGCAATACATGTTGCAACAATAGCATCATCAGGAACTTGAATTTCATCAGGTGGAGCTAAAAGATTTTCTCGCCAGCTAGAAAAACAACCAGAAAGTGTAACTACTAATAAAATTACTAATGATACCAAAATAACCTTTTTCATAAAATTACTCCTTTATAAAATAGTGAGTAAGTTATTTTTGCTTTAACCATAGTATAATTTTACACTTTAATTGGTATTTTTTCAATTTATATTTATAACAAATTCAAATCAGATATTTATTTAAATGAGTTTCAACTTCTCTATTTTGAAATGATAGTTTCACGATGATTAATTCTGCGACTTAATAAATAAAAAAATACTGATATTATTATATGAATTGTTTTATTTTAGAAATTTGTTATTATAAAGGTGAAGATATTATGTATATTTTCAATTAAAGGAGGTAATAAATTTATGAAAAAAACATCGAAACTCTATTTGTTTTTCACTTCTTTATTCTTCTTGTTTTCACCGTTCTCATTAGGTTTAACCTATATTTATTTTGATGACGCAGAGGAATTTCTTGAGATTAATGGCTTAATAATAAATATAGTTTTAATTCTTATATTGGGAACCGTAATGGGAATTTTAATTTTCAAAGAGAAATTAAATATGCCTAATAAAGAAGAGATTAAATACTTGATTTTTGGACTACTATCAAATGTAGTAATGTATTTTTATGTTTTCCAAGATCCTTTGAATATTGAGAAGTTTATGACTATTTACTTTGCGATGATTTTAATATTACTTTTATATATGCTAATTATTGATTACAAAAAGCTTAATTATGAGTTATGGATTATAGCAGTTTTTTTCTTTGTTGTTGATTTTATTCACTATGAGTATATTGGTTCTCATAATTCTGATATTTTTAGAAACGTTGATGTAAATTTTATCCAAAGAGTATTTTATTCGTTTGTACCTTTGGTAGCTTTAACATTGTACATTAGTAAAATAATAAAATATAAGATTATTGATACATTTGCGATTATAATTTTCGCAATCGCAATTTTAGTTTCAACAATCTATCTTGGAATTGAATCAGACAGCAAATTTATTCTCACTTTAAATCTCTTGATTCCATTTGTTATAATTACAGATTTCATCTTATCAATAATTTATAAACGCTTTAATATGTATAAAATACCATTTTATATCAGAATGGTAACCATTATTTTATTAATTTTCATCTATTATGGAGAAGACTATTTCATAATGAGTTCTTATAGTGGTCACGGCTTATACGAATTAATCATGATTACTTATGTAGTGATTATCTGTAATTTCATTGAGTTCTTAATACCAAAAACACACACACAAATAAAAAGCGATTAACCTTGATGGTTAATCACTTTTTTTATTAATGAGTGAGCTCTTTATTTGCTCTTTTACG
>CBDUWI010000245.1:0-1678 GCA_965370885.1 uncultured bacterium
GACTTATTATTATACGAGCTTAAAGCACCTCTAACAGCTGAAGAATTTATTAAAGATGGAAGCCTAGGTGCATATTTGTTTTCCAAAATAGGAAAAACAAATTTTGATGAAATAATTAGTTTATTTAGAATTAACCTCTTTGAAAAAAAAGGATTTAAGAACATTACAACTAATTTTGATGAAGTGTTTTCTTCTATTCCCAAACCAATTAAAACTGATGATTCTTTTTTAAGTCGCTCTAAATCGCATATAACAGTAACTAATACTTTTGATTTTGATGTTTTCTTTGAAGGATTATCGAAAAACTTTGTTGATCATCGTAAAATCACTTCAAGAGTGAAAGATAAAATATCCAAATTATCATTTGTTTATAATCTTGATGAATTTGCGATGCAAAAAGTTTTTATGGATGCTGTTGATAAAGATAAAAGCATCGACATAAATAAATTATCTAAAAGTGCTAGATACTGGTTCCAATTCGATAAAAGAACTGAGGAAATTTCTTTAAAAGATAATAATCCTGTAAAGAAAGTTACTAATCCGCAAAAAGCAGTTGTTCAAATGTGTAAAACAGCGACACCTTTAAGTGTTTTAGAACGAACATTTGGGTCGAAACCTGCTGCTGCAGAATTAAGAGTTATCGAAGATTTACTTGAAAAAACAGAACTTTCTACAGAATTAATTAACTTCTTATTAATTTATGTTATTGGAACTCTTGAAGGAACATTTCCTTCTTATAATTACTTTGAAAAAGTTGCTGCTGAATGGGGAAGAAATGGATTATTAACTATTGAAGACGCAATTAAATACATTAAAAAAAGAAGTCAAAGAAAAACCAGAAGTACAACAAAACAAAGAAATCTTTTACCAAAAGATATTGAATCTGATTGGTTAGATGATTATATTAAGAAGTTATAGGTGATTACATGGAAAAAATGAAATTTAAAAATGTTAAAGTTAATAAAGAAGAAATAATTGAAGGTCTTTTTGAAGATCCGTTTTTAAATAACTTTTTTATTGAAAATGATTTAAATAGTATGGTTATCGAAGAATTTTTATCTAATTTATTAGTGTTTAAACGCGAAAAAGATTTTTGTGAAAACTGTAAGGGTATCAATGAATGCAAACAAGATGCAATAGGGTTAGAACCCTTTATTAAATATGAAGACCAAAAAATTAAATCATATTATGCAGATTGTAACTTTAAGCTTCATAAAGATAAACAATCACATAAAGATGAGTTAATAAACGCTATGTTTATGCCAAAAATGATTTACGATGCAACCTTAGAAGACTATGAAAGAAACACTGATGCTAGAATTGATATCTATAAATATTTAATGCGTTTCTTAAAACTATTTTCAATGGGTGAAAAGATGAAAGGATTATATATTTGGGGTGAATTCCAACAAGGAAAAACATATACTCTTGCTTCTTTAGCAAATGAACTTACAAAAAAAGGCTATAGCGTAATAATTGCTTATTACCCTGATTTAGTAAGGGAATTAAAATCTTCAATAGGAAATAATGGTTTAGAACATTTAATCAATAAATTAAAACAAGCAGATATCTTAATGCTTGATGATATTGGTGGCGAAGCACAAAGTTCTTGGATAAGAGATGAAGTATTAGGTCCAATTTTACAATATCGTTTACTTGATGAAAGACCAACTTTCTT
>CBDUWI010000246.1:0-1637 GCA_965370885.1 uncultured bacterium
CAGGAGCGGTAAGGATACCACCTTGATTTTGAACATATGAATTACCAGCTTCAATGAACTCTAAGATACCACCAGTAAGTCTACGAGGATGACCTTGCGTACCACCAGTGTCTGCGCCTTTTTCACCGAACCAAAAAGCTTTCTCAATTTGAAGAGCATGTTCAGTACCTTTTTTCGCTCTCTGATATGTAAGATCTTTTGGACCATATTGATCAGTTTCTTTATTTGTCCCAGTGATCGCAATACTATCCTTGAAAATTTGTGTGTAATTTGTCTCAGGACTAACCTTTGTCGTATTTACATTTCTTGCTCCAGAATTTTCCTCATTTACATTACCGATTATATAAATACCATCTCCATCAGCTCCTGCAGCAGCTACAGTTCCACCAATAGATCTGGTAGCCAATAGAACTGAAGTTGCTGATACAACTCCTACGACCATTCTTTCACCAGTTCTTGCATTCAAGACAACATCTCCTAAAGTGAAAATGTATCCAGAACTAGAACCAGCTCCTACAACATTCATTGTTGCACCAGCAGAAGTATTATAAGTACCACTACATTTGGCATAACGTCCACCATATGAATCTTCGTGTTTTTGTTACTGCATCTTTCGATGCGGATGAGTCATTTCTGCCCATCTCTCATACTCTCATATGAGACCCGACTATATCTTCTCTACTTTAGAGTTTAGCGTGTAGTCTGTGAGGCTCCCTTTAACTATTTAATTCTTTCATTTGAATAAAAAAACTTTTTTCTTCTTCGCTATATCCTTGAGTTTCCATCCCTAATATTCTTCCAGTCTTTTTGTCTCTTATAGGTTTCTTTTTATACTTCAAACGTGAATTAACATATCTTATAAGCAATTCAGCATGGGCTTTTTTGCTTATGAGATAAGGTTTCATCAATTCTGAGGCGAGTTTTACACTTTCTAATTTGTTTATTGTTATATGGTAAGCCACTTTGTAATGTTTCTGACGAGGTTTCTCTTGCCATAAATGACCTTTTATATCATAACTATCAAATATTCTTAATATCTCGTTTATCATTACTTCACTAGTGTTAGATAGAGTTATCCTAGCTATGTAAGCTTCACCATGTTTTTTTTCTTGGTATATAATAGAAAATGTTCCTTCACCATCCCAAATTCCTGCTAACCAGGATAATTGATGAGAGGTTGCCTGCTGATTGTCCATTGTTTCATTCATAATATTTTTACTTAGTAGTAATTATGATTTTAGGAGATTCCAGCATATAGCTAAATTTATAGTGATCCGAAGAAGTGTTAATTTCAATAACACGACTTATAACTTTCGTTAAACCACTTGAACTCAGGATTTCCTGTAGATTTTTTCAACATTCCAGTACCTTTCCACGACTTCCCATCATATACCTTACCAACATTCGTAAGTAAAGTAACAAGGGGATGCTTGCATGGCTCCAGAAGGAATATTTTATCTACGGCATCCACGATCAGCCTACCTTCATCTGTCGCGGTTTGAGTACTTCTGGCAGCATTATCAGCTGCATTAGTAACTATTCCACGGACATGCTCTGGTTCATCTCGATATGGATAACTATTTGACATATTTTTTCTGTTAAACTATTTAAACAGCTCAACAAAAAAGTCTATAGAA
>CBDUWI010000247.1:0-1617 GCA_965370885.1 uncultured bacterium
ATGTTTGTTTTACTAGATAAGATAATTCTTCAAAACTAATACTCTCATCTTTATATTTACGATGGCTCTGTCTTTTTTGAATACATTCATCCAATGTCTTACTACTCAAATTAGAAACATCTTGCTTTAAAACGACAATTTCCCCACCATTGTAAGGTTTATAAATTGAAGGCCTTGTTTTTTTTAAGTCCTCTATCAGTTGTTTTCGAATTCAACTCATTCCAGTTTGGGGTAAGCATATCACGTCCACTTTGAATTAATTGATTTACTTTTTCTTTTGAATAACTCATAAAATCACCTCTATATATATTCTAACAAAGAATAAGTGTAAACGTACACTTATTCTTGAAAATACTATTTATGGATTATTTAAAGAGAATTTATATACTTCACAGATTTCTTAAGATTCTCTATATCCTTAACTTCTATAACGACTTGTATTTTATCAAAAAAAAGGAATCCAGATGGATTCCTTTAATTTTAATTATTAAGAATTGATTACTAAGGACAAACAGTTCCTAGTTCGTTTACTCCGTCGCCATCTTGATCCATATTGAAACTATAATAGTAAGTTCCAAGTAATGGGAATACGTAGAAATCATCATATTCAGCGATTAATGTAGGTACCAATAAAGTTGGTACACTTGGAATAAAGTGGAATTGTCCATCTAAATATGCAGCAAATGCAGAAATAGCATCGTCATTAAATTTAGCGTTAATTGTTTCTAACGAAACTTCTGCAGCATTCCAGTAATTAACATTTTTCTCTAAAGTTAAACCAAGTTGTACAGTGTATGAAGTTAACACATATGGCCCATTAGATACTACTAATGCAGGGTCTTTAGCCCACATACCAAGTTCTCCACCTGCAGCTTCAACAGCACTTTGTTTAACAGGCATAAAGTGGAAGAAAGCCATTAATGAAACGAAGTATGACGTTGGGTTAATTAACTCAACAACTAAAGTATTATCATTTGGTGCACTGATTCCAACAGCTGCTCTTTCAGCAGCACAGTCAGATGTTTCTGTATCACAATAAGCATAATCTTGTGCTCCAACAACATTAGTATATTCCCAGATCCACGAATACTCAGATGCAGTTAAAGGATTCATTCCTCTAAGCCAAGCATATACGAAATCGCCAGCAACTAGAGCAGAACCATCACTCCATAATGAATCTCTTAATGTAAACGTTACAGTAAGTCCACCATTAGTTGTTTCCCATGATTCAGCAACACCAGGTAAAATCACACCATTAAATTCTCTTACTAAACCTTCAAATGTATTGTTAATAACATCTCCACCATCACTAGCTCCATTTAAACTTGGATCTAAAGTAGCAGGGTCTGCACCAATATTCCAATTCATTATTTGGCTGTCACCAACCATATAAGCTTTATGGAAATCTACAGAACCAAGAACTGAACGTCCCCAGTCAAGCAAATCATTTGAAACTAACATTGTATCAGTATAGTGATATACAGGGATAATTGGCATATCTAACATAAACATTGCTTGAGCTTCATATAATGTATCAAAATGAACCTCTGGATCAGTAGTTGCTTGAGCAGCAGCTAATAAATCATCATAAGCAGTATTATAATAATTAGGATCATT
>CBDUWI010000248.1:0-1600 GCA_965370885.1 uncultured bacterium
TTTTAACAGGGTGTGACTCTATTAACACAGATCAGTTTACTGATTTGGAAACAGATTTAGGATTAGAAATTACAATGCTAGAAGATGCGATTGCTATTTTAGAAGCTGAATTAGCAGCAATTGAAGATTTTGACGATATGGATTTATTAGCTGATATAGCTGCTTTAGAAACAGAAATTACATCTTTAGAAGATGAATTGGCAGCATTTGAAGACTACGACGATACAGAATTATCAGCTGCAATTGCTTCATTAGAAACTGAACTAGTGTTGCTATTAACAGAATTAACTACTTTAGAAACAGAATTATTAGCTTTAGAAATAGAGTTAGCAGCTTTAGAATTAGAGTTAGCGGCTATTGAAGATGCTAATTCGTTAATAGCTCCAGTTTTTTCTAATGTCCCTGCTGCTCAATTAATTGAGTATGGCGAAGAATTAGATTTACTTAGCTTAGGTATAACAGCAAATGATAACATTGATGGAAATATTACTCACTTAATCGATGTAAATATCATCGATACAAGTTTGCTTACAATAGGTAACCATACTGTAACTTTTAGTATTACTGATACTGATGGTAATTTAAATACTGAAAATATTAATTTATCAGTTCAATATTACAATACCTTTTTTAATCATGTCGTAATAAATAATAACACAGAAGTTATGATTACAAGTTATGATACAAGAGGAGATAGAGATGTTGTTATACCTAGCAGTATTGGTGGCTTGCGAGTTACTACTATTGGTTATCAAGCATTTTATTTGAACGAATTAACCACAGTAAGCATTCCTGACAGTGTAACAGATATCAGAGGTTTTGCATTTGCAGACAATAACTTTGATAGCTTAGTGATCCCTGATAGTGTATTAACAATCGGAGAATATGCCTTTTTTGATAATGTAATTGAAACACTAACAATAGGAGATGCTGTAATAACAATCGGAATTGGTTCATTCGATGGAAATCAAATTCAGAATGTAGTGATTCCTAATAGTGTAATAACGATTGGTGCTTACGCATTTCATTCAAATAATTTATCGGAACTAATTATTGGTACAGGGGTAACTTCAATCGGAGATTATGCTTTCATGCAAAATTGGTTAGGGGATATAGTAATTCCTGATAATGTTATAACAATCGGTAGGTATGCATTTGAATCTAATTACATAGAATTTTTAACGATTGGTACAGGAGTAACTTCAATCGGAGATTATGCTTTTATGAATAGTTGGTTAGTGGATTTAGTAATTCCTGATAATGTACTAACAATTGGTGCGTATGCATTTACTGGCAATTCATTAGAATCTTTAACGATTGGTAATGGAGTAACAACAATTGGTGCTTCTGCATTTGAGAGTAATTATTTAATGTTCTTAACACTGGGTGAAGGATTAATTACAATCGGAGAATATGCATTTGCTAATAATCAAATTATTGATATAGTAATTCCAGATAGTGTTACCTTTATCGGGGGAGGAGCTTTTTATTTCAATTTGGCAAGTAGTTTAATACTTGGTGAAGGAGTAATTACAATCGGAGAATATGCATTTGAGAGAAATCTATTAATATCTGTAAAAATCCCTGCTTCAGTTGAAAT
>CBDUWI010000249.1:0-1588 GCA_965370885.1 uncultured bacterium
AAATATAACTGGATATGATGTTATAGAGGGTAAACAGACCTATCTTTTTGACCCTATTTTTTCAGCAGTTGACACTAATGATAACCGCTATCTAGTATACACTTATAGAATAACTAAGATAGATGGTGGAGAGTATGAAACTTGGAACTATGTTTATTTAATAACTAATGAAGGCTCTCCAGAAACTATAGCTTACCAATATCTTAAGACAACATCTGGTAGCGGCGAATTTGGCAAACTTTGCCTTTATACTGTTGATATGGTTATAGATTCTAATGACAAAGTTCATATTCTTTGGAGAATTAGAGAATCTCTTGCAGAACCTTATAAGTGTTATCATAGCACCAATGCCACAGGTAGTTGGGTCGATACTAAGCTTACAGATGATTTATTTACTAGTTCTGCCGATGTTGCTATGTTGCAGAGTTCGGCTGATGGTATTGTAACTGTTATTTATATAGAGAAAGACTCGTCTGCTAGTTTAGTATATACATATTACCGAAGAAGATATAATAATGGAACATGGGGTGATGAAACTCTTGTAATAACGCAAGATATAAGTGAAGATAGTTTTGTAAGATTACACAGGCCAACTTGTACTCTTTTCCCAATAATAGCACCATACGGTAGAACTAATTTTCCTAAACAAGGATTCCATTTTATATATAGTGAAGGTTATAAAGATGATATGTATTACTATACTTCTGTTACGGCTGATGATCCAAGTAATGGAGGAGCATTTTTTTACTCATCACCGTGGAATGTAGATGCATTAAATCTTGAAATGACAATTTCTAATACACAAATATCTCCACGCGAGTTACCTATTAAATTATATAATAGTCCTGGTGATTCTAATCCTGCTAAGATTTATCCTCGAAGAATTGCTACAAGCGGACTTATTGTAAATTCAGAAGTAACATTTGATTATGGACCAAATGATTTTCAAGTAATATTATATCCTGATGTTTCATCTGGTGATCATGGTGATATAGTATCAGATCAAAGTATAATATATCCAAATAATGCACTACCAGCTAATGCAGAAGATAATAGCCATAAATATTTAAGTAATTTTACATCTGGTACTGAGGAAGTACATTATTTTAATACTCCAAAAAATGCTTCTGTTCTTCTAGCTGACTGGACTTCTTTAGATTCTATGGAATTATTTATATGGGGCAATAGAACAAATGCTACAAATCCTTTACATGCATATTTATCTTTAGATTGGGGAAGTTCATATATAGAAGAAAGAGATGTACCATTATATATTGCTCCTATATATTTTGGATGGAATGTAAGCAGTATATCTTGGACTAACATAAATATAACTGATTTTATAACTGCTGGAGGACAAGTTCTTTTAAAATTGACTAAAGATGTTTCATCTAGTAGATTTTCACTAATCTATTTAAAACTCACTTACACTGCGGATGTTATTGATGATACAAAACCGTTAATACTTTACTCAAGGAGAGAAATTTAATGTCTGAAATATTAAGAATATATAGCACTTCAATGTATCCAGGCACTGATGATAGTATGAGCTTAGGTTCTAGTTCTAAACAATTTAAAAACTTATATA
>CBDUWI010000250.1:0-1567 GCA_965370885.1 uncultured bacterium
ATATTTCATTTTTTATTAGATCTCCTCCTTGAATAATTCGAAGAATTTGTCGTCAGCAGTGCATCCGTTTTCCCCTTCCCCTATATTTCCTGATTGTAAGTATTAAATATTATCGAAGCTGTTTAGCTGTGCCGGTTGGCGTAATTGGTTTTAACTTTCCTGGTGTGATTGGCTTAATATCATTAGGTTTAACCAATTGATCTTTAGGTTTCTCAGTCTTTATGCCTTCCATAGCTAACTTATTAATCTCTCTCATCATTGCTTCTATAAAGTATGGGTTGTCCATAATATCGTTCATAATATACCTCCACGAATATAATACGTTATGAGCTTATCTTTGTCAAAGTTAAAATTATTAATAACTTTCGTTAGTATATTCATATATCTTGTAACAAAATAACTACGGTTCTAGAGTATCTAGTATCCAATTTTTCTTAGATGGATTGTAGTCTTCGTATTCTGTATAGACGAGATCTTTTGCTATGTCAAGCGGTGATTACTCTATGTAATGCCTTCATAGATAGAAAGATAGTGGGGACAGCTTGTCCCCACTGACCTTAGCAGTAGCTACTACCAATGGTCACTGTTTGGTCCACCTTCTTCCCGTGGCTGTTTATCTTTGCGGGATTCCAGGAATGAAGCATCATTTACTATGAAATCCTGGCCTTTTACGAGCTCGCCTTCTTTATTAGTCAATTCATTTTTTTTCATAAATCCAACTAGTTTCAGATAATTTCCTTTCTTCACATCCTGAAGATATTTGGCAGTTCTTTGAAAACAAACGACATTATACCACATCGTCAATTCATCTTCACCTTGCTTGTAGTTGGCTGGTGTCGGTACTGAAAACTTAACAACTATATTGTCCCCTTCTCCAAATGTCATAGCATCTTTAGATGCCCAGCCTATTATTTCGATCCTCTGTCCAGTCATTCCTCTCATAATTCCATCGCTCATAAGATTACCTCCTTTATGAGTATTAAATTTAGCTATTGTTGACTAAATTATAAATTTCTTGTAACATACTTTCATGTCTTTTAAAGCTATCATCATATCACCAGAACCTCCAGTAACTATTAAGCGCCTTATGGATGGCACAGAATTCTATGATTGCTTCATCTTATCCCAGGGTAACGGCTCATGGCAGCCACAGGAAAACGATCTAGTTCAAGCCGAAATAGATGAGTCCGATGACTGTATAATAAACGGTCGCTATGAATCACCGCGTAATCGCCCCAGAGACGGTACACAGATTGGTGATAATAAAGCTGGTCTATGGGTGACTGAGGACGGTCATCTTGTACTGATACATGTAGACGTAAATAAAATATCTATTACGGACGATGGATTATTTATAGATATAGAAGCTCTGAGTATAAAAGGTAACGGTTACTTAAAAGAAGTTCAGAAGGCAGATAAAGACGGTGTCGTTCTAGAAACTAAACTCAGCGAGCAACTCAAAGCGCCTACTGCCACCGAAACTAAATGGTTACGAACTGTAACCGGTTCATCAACCGGAGACATCACTATAGATGAGACAGTAGGTTCTAAATGGCATTCGACACTG
>CBDUWI010000251.1:0-1530 GCA_965370885.1 uncultured bacterium
AGATGTCCAACTTGGAACAGGACATGCCTTAATAGCAACAAAAGACATTTTAGCGTCAAAAGAAGGTACAACAATTATTTTACTTGGTGATATGCCTTTAGTTGATTATAAACTAATTAATAAAGTAATATCTCATCATCTTGATCGTGGTAACGACTTAACGGTCGTTACTACAAAACCTGATAATCCTAAAGGATATGGACGTATTGTTAGAAATGAATTTGGGAATATTGAATCGATCGTTGAACAAAATTATTGTAATCAAGAACAAAGAAGAATTAGAGAAATTAATACAGGAATGTATGTTGCATCTAATAAAGTATTATTCAAAGCATTAGAAAAAGTTGTTCCTAATGAAAAAACTGGTGAATATTATTTAACTGATATCGTTGAAATAATGAAAAAAGATTATATAATTGGAACGATTTTACTTTGGGATAGTCCAAAAGTAATTGGGGTTAATAATCTATTTTCAATTAGTATCGCTGAAAAAAATCTTCGGGAAAGAATTAATAAACATCATATGTTAAATGGTGTTAGTATAATTAACCCTGAAACAGTAACAATTGGTTATAATGTGTTAATTGAAGGTGGCGTTGTTATTAACCCCAATTCTTATATAACAGGAAACAGCGTTATTAAAGCTGGGGCGATAATTGGACCAAATACCGAAATAGATTCATCAATTATTCACGAAAATGTTAAAGTAAAACATAGTTTAGTATATGATAGTGTCGTTAATAGTGGTACTGTTGTCGGTCCATTTGCTCACTTAAGAAATAAAGCAGTAATCGGTAAGAATAACCGTGTTGGAAATTTTGTTGAAGTTAAAAATTCTAGTACAGGAAATGGAACTAAAGCAGCTCATTTAGCTTATATAGGTGATACAAGAACCGGCGATAATGTCAATTTCGGCTGTGGAAGCATTACGGTTAATTATGATGGTGTGAAAAAACATCAAACTATTATTGGTGATGATGTCTTTATTGGTTGTAATACTAATTTAATTGCGCCTTTAGAAATAGGGAACCAAGTGTTTATTGCAGCTGGGTCTACGGTTACTAAAAATATACCAAGTGGAGCATTCGCAATCGCTAGAAATAAACAAATTAATAAAACTGATTACGCTAAAAATTTAATTCGTCCAAAAGATGATAATTAATTATTGACATAACAGTTTTATATGATACAATAATTAATGCAGTAAAAAACAAATACATGTGGAAAGAAGAGTACCCACTCTCACCTGATTGATAAATCAATAGGTAGAAGCTACAACTAAACTAAAAATTTAGTGTGGGTACAATATGTACTCACACTTTTTAATTTCTTTCCCTTATTACACTAATAGGAGGTGTAAATATTTCAAACAAATATAGTCAACAAATGCCTGCCAAACGAAAAGATGAAGGCTTAGTTAATGAAGAAATTCGTGCTAGAGAAGTAATGGTTATAACTGATACCGGTGAAAAAATCGGTATTGTTAGTACTAAAGAAGCTCTTGAATTGGCATGGGATAAAGATTTAGAC
>CBDUWI010000252.1:0-1526 GCA_965370885.1 uncultured bacterium
GATGCCTGTATAATCCTGTTTTAAGTCTCTTCTGATCCATTATATGCCCCATAAACCCAATACTGCGTCCTAGGACAAATAGAGCATTAAGTGTTCCAAGTGAGACAAATTCCTTTACTTCTTCTTTTGTGTAACCTATACTTCTAAACATATCACAACAAAGGATTCCTATGCAACCATCAACATTTAGTATAAGATTTCCTCGTTTGGATGTTGTAATTTTTTCCACTTCTAATGCATAGTCAAGATATTCTGTTGTTGGAAAGTTCTTCTTAGCATAAGCCGTGAGTAATGTTACACGTACATCAGGGTTTGTCACACTTTTTATTCTGTGTCCTATTCCTTGGATGTTGATATTTTTGTTTTTCATATCTTTAACCATGAATGCTGGGCTATGTCCGTTATCACAGTAAGATGTGAAATGTTCTGCAGCTCCTTTTACTGCTCCACCAAATCTTGGTCCAATTGTTAGTAGACCGCTTACTAGTGAACTTACCAGGTCTTTACCTGCTCGTGCTGTAACAATTGCATTATGGGCACCAGATACTGCTGGTCCATGATCTGCTGTTAGTAGTACCACCATTTCAAGGAAATCAGTACACCATTTTGGTAGATCTTTTTTGAACCATAAAAGTCCTAGTACACCACCAAGACCATAGTTTTTTTCAAAGATTTTACTAATTGGTACTCCACAATATAGTAGCTCTTCGCCACGATCATCAGAAATTGTGCTGATGAACTCTGCAGGTTTACGGATGATTCCATCACGTATTGCTACTTTGTAATCAATTGGTATTTTTGGTGGTTCAACATCTGGTCTGGGTTTAATTCTACCAGCTTTGACTTCTTTGTCAAATGTTTGTTTGATTTTTTTATCGAAATCTTCGAAACTATTTGGAACAATTGCTCCTGCTTCTTTGAGTGCTTCGTTCTTTGCATCAGCTGTTTCACGTGCAGCACCTGCTCGTGCGCCAGCATGACCAAATTGTACTTCTGCTGGAAATACCTTTGAGCATGTTCCAATACACCATGCTACTAGTGGTTTTTTGATTTTACCATTTTTAAGCATGTCTACCACTACGTATTCATCTGCTCCGCCGACTTCTCCCAGTAGTACTATCATTTTGATTTCTGGGTTTTTCTCATAACGCTGTATGTGGTCGATAAATGTAGATCCTGGATAACGATCTCCACCTATTGCTACTCCCTCATAGACCCCATCAGTATTCAGAGCGATAATATTGTTAAGTTCATTACTTAGTCCACCAGATTTTGATACATATGCTACGCTACCTGGTCGATGTAGTTTACATGCGACAATGTTATCAAGCATTCCAGCGGTGGTACCTATTCTGAATGCTCCTCCAGCAATTCCTCCAACCGTTGCAGGACCTATTATCCATTTGTTATTTTCTTTTGCAATTTTTACAAGTTGCCTTGCACGTCGCTCTGGTACTCCTTCCGCAATTATTGCAACTGTTCGTATGGTTTTTGTTGCAAGCGCTTCTTTTGATGTTTCATAGGCT
>CBDUWI010000253.1:0-1513 GCA_965370885.1 uncultured bacterium
TTAACCCAGTAAAAGTTGGTGAAAATGTATCTTTAACGCTTTGGTTTATTTTAGAATCGTAATCTGTTTTATGCGCATCGTAATCATTTTTTAAACCTAAAACATCCACACCATCTATTGTAGATGTAGTAACTAAATCAGCATCTAAAGTAAGTCCACCAAAAACAGGACTTGCTCCTATTACTACACTTTGATCTATATAACTATGATCTTCGCCAGTCGATGCTTTGTGTGTATCAAAATTATTTTTTAAAGCTAAAACATCTACACTATCAACTGTTCCTGTTACTATTATATCTCCGTTAATTGTTAACCCAGTAAAAGTAGGACTATCAGCTTGTTTAACAGCTTGATCTGCTTCGCCAACAAAAACCCATTGTGCAGCAGGTATTGTAGTAGCTTCAATATTATTTAATTGTGACCATATACTAGTTGTAATAACAGAAGAACCTATATTACTTACTTGTTGAAGTTCAGCATTATTAATGTCAACAGATGTTCCTTTAATACCATACCCAACGAGATCTAAATCTTTTTCCATACCGCCTTCGTGTAGATAGTTTCTAAAGCATCTCTGCACACCAGGGTTACCATCTCCAGCATCTGGTGTATTTTGGAGAACTCTTAAATCGATCCTGCCAGGTCTTTTAAGACCAGCTTGATCTTCTAGATCTCGTTCAAATTCGTTTGTTGCTCCCATCTTTAATCAATTCCTTAACTTTATTTAATTTTAAATCCATCGTTTTTAAATCCTCTAATTCTAACTTTAATTCGTTCTTCAGTTCTTTTCGTTTACTTGCCAAATATCCTTTATAGGCTGACTCAGCTTTTGCTTTTGAGTCGTATATACATTCACCGCTTCCAATCTTATATTTTCCATTAGAACATTTATGTACTGGCATTTATGCTAACTCACCAAATTCCCATTGGATTTCAATATCGTTCGTAACATGTAGAGGTTGATCTGTGTAACAGAGCTTAAATCCTGGATCGCCTTTGTTTCCTGTAGCACCAGCAGAGTTATAATACCCAGTATTACTTATAGTAGATCTACATAATATACTTTTTGATTTTTGTAATGTACTATTACTTGGATCTTTAGTAGGTCCTGTACTTCCTAAGAAAATACCCATTTCTCTTATGTCAGTTCCACTTGGTATATCACCAGGAACATTAAAAGAAACGCTAAACTCTACAGTTTGATCTCTTCGTTTAGCATTAAGAACAACTCTAGAACCCGTAGGTCTTGACATGAAACTATCTTCTGGAGATACTAACCATGTGTCATCTACTGGATAATCCCATTCGCTCCCAAGTGGTATTCCATTACCGCCAGTAGCTCGTTCTGGAGATGCATTATTAAACATACACGCACCAGCTTGAACATACCTTACAGTATCCCATCCAGAATCTCCGCCCACATATTCTCCTTGATCTTTAGGATTCCACCAACTTTTTAAACCAAATAAGAAGTCTTCTGTTAGTTCAACCCCATCGTCAAGAAAAAGATTAG